>CAYGYI010000036.1:0-10916 GCA_964354055.1 uncultured Candidatus Bathyarchaeia archaeon
AATTTCGCAGACGCGAAGCAGTGGCTGGCAAACAACATCCACAAGCAAGGCAACCTCTACGACCCAGCAGTCCTAGTCAAAAAGGTCACAGGCAAAGAACCAGCCGTCAAACCATACCTGAACTACCTGAACGAAAAATACTCAAAGCTTTACGGCTTCTAACCCTTCTCCCTTTTTTCTTGTAGCCCCATACAGTTTCATAGCAATCTCCGCAAAGACAACGCCGATGACTAAGGCAACACCAGCCCAGCCCACCACCTGATCGAAGTAGTTGGCCCCATACAGAAACATGGCTACACCAAGCAATGCAAGTAACAAGATTGCAACATCTAACAGCAACATGCCAATACCATCCCAAATTGATTTAACCATCTTGGCGCCCTCAAATATATAGGTTTACAAGCAAACATCAACAAAATCACAATACAATGACTGCGAAAACCGACAGATATCTGTCGAAATTCCTACTCAACGAGACAGTCCCTCATAATACCGACAGAATAGATTGTTTTTCTGTCGACAACATAAGTTGAGATAGATGGAAACCGACACCACCACGCTTTTGTTGTAACGTTTGAACGATGTCTGACTCCTCATCCGACAGTTTTATATACAAGATAAGCAAACACAGTACTCAAACGGTGTTCAAAATGTCGGAGCATGATGCTAAAAAACCAGAAACGAAAGAGGAACTGATCAGAATACTGACGGAGGCCGCTGAGAAGGAGGTTGAGACTCGGAGCCGTCCTACAAGGCGGTCTGCGAAGCCCACGGTTTTGGGTACGGCGGCTGTTTTGAACATTCACAGAGACACGTTATACGGGTGGCTTAAGGAGTTCGATGTTGACTTCAAGGAAATTGCCGACGCTGTGCCAGTGGCGAGCTTCACAGAATCATCTAGAGTGTCGGAGAAACCTGTATACTTGATCGGCGAGGCACTGATTGGAGAAGGAAACGAAGTTGCTCACATTGATCTATTGATGGGTGATAAAAACGGACCTGTCGGCGAGGCTTTCGCGTCAGGCATGTCCAACCTTTCCGTCGGCCACACACCATTGCTGGCAGTCATAAGACCGAATCTACCACCTAAACCCCATACGCTAATAGTGCCTAAAGTCACAATCAAAAACCTTGAAGACGTGGGCAAGATTTTCGGTCCTGCCCAAGCCGCTGTGGCCAAGGCAGTCGCCGACGCAGTTGAAGACGGAATCATACCCAAAGACAAGGTTGACGACTGGGTTATCGTGTGCGGCGTGTTCGTGCATCCGAAGGCCACAGACGCACGCAGAATCTACCAT
The DNA here is from genome assembly GCA_964354055.1 of uncultured Candidatus Bathyarchaeia archaeon. GTDB lineage: Archaea > Thermoproteota > Bathyarchaeia > Bathyarchaeales > Bathycorpusculaceae > DATKKK01. The sequence goes on from CAYGYI010000036.1 coordinate 1,299, forward strand.
TACAACTACGGCGCAGTGAAACTCGCCCTCAAAAGAGCCATGCAGAAATATCCATCGCTGGAGAAACTGTTCTACGACAAGGATAGAGCCAAACATCCGATAATGGGATTCAAAGTGCCTCGTCTGTGGAGACCGCCCTACTTGCAGATATCGCTCGACGTACCAGATCTCGAAAGAACAAAGAATATCATAGCGCAACTTCCGAAGAGCGACAGAATAATCCTTGAAGTAGGCACACCCTTAATCAAACGCTATGGCACCAAAGTAATCAGTGACCTGAGAGAGGTGGCGAAGGACATCTTCTTCGTGGCAGACTTGAAAACTCTCGACGTAGGCAAAGTCGAAGCCGATCTGGCTTTTGAAGAGACCGCCGATGCAGTAGTCGCCGCTGGTCTAGCACCTGCTGAAACACTCGACTCCTTCAACAGCGAAGCCAAACGACTCGGAATATACGCAGTAGTAGACATGTTAAACGTGGAAGACCCAATCAAAAAACTGAAGTCAATCAAAGAATTCCCAGATGTGGTCATATTGCACCGAGGTATAGACCAAGAGACAGGAAGATCGCATGGGCTGGAAAAAATCCCAGAAATTCGCAAGGCATTCAAAGACAAGAAATTCCTCATCGCGGTGGCAGGCGGAATCGTGCCAGAAACCGCCAAAGAGGCGCTGGCAAAGGGCGCAGACATAATCATCGTAGGCAGATACGTCACGCAGTCAAGAGACATCGAACGTGCAGTCAGAGATTTCCTTGAGTCCACTCCAGAGATGCGCGAAGACATAGATCTATTCAGAGTACATGTGGAATAGCGACAACATAAAGGTCCGTTTCCCGGACCAATCATTATTTTTTTGCCTAAGCGAAGATCTTGAAGGCAATGTACGACAACAGGAAAACTATACCGCCAGTCAGGAAAACGTATGCGAAGCTGAACTGCGCTATGAATGGCCCGACGAATGAACCACATGCTCCGCCTATGCCTATCAGAACGTTGAATAAACCTGCTTTTCCGGCAGGGATGAGCTCCATGGAAAGGGAAAGCGCGTAAACCAAAAAAAGAGCGTATGCAAAACCAAACAGAACTAACAGTAGCGTAACTAACCCGATGTTGTAGAAAGATATCTGCATGATAGCAATGAGGACCAACGCCAAGAAAAATCTGAAGATTGCGATTCTGCCAACGTTTGCTTTTCCTGTCGGCTGTCCTGACCTGCTACCTGCGAGAAAGTATCCCGCTACTCCTCCGCCTGAGTTCAGGACGAACATTGCGAAAATCAGACTTTCTGGAAGACCTGCGTTTTTGACGATGCCGGAAACAAAGATTGGCATCGGCGTGAACAGTATACTCGTGGCTAACGAGAACAGGATCAGACCGCCGCAGAAGGCTTTTACGTTTTCTCTTCGCAGCTTCTCGTTTGAAGGTATTCCGTCCAATATTTTGGAGGCCAGAAACACGCCTCGCGATGTGAAATCGACTGACTTCTCCAAACTGACCAGCCCTCTTTCAAAAATCATGGTAGGATCAGCCACCAGAATCGCCGACATGATCAGGGCAATGAAGTTCAGGGCGCTGCAGAGGTACAGTGTGTTTGTGGCTCCAATTCCGCAGGTTGATGCTGCGAATCCCAGAAGCAGACCGATGAGCCAGCCTACTTCAGTCAAACCTTCATAGAACGCGAATTTCTTCTCCCACTCCTCATGAGAATATAGCTCCGCTATCAGAACGTTCTTCGGTGCTTCATGTGCAATGTGCAAAATCGACATAGCAACGTAGAGAACTATGAGCAGACCCACATTTGCTGTGAGAGTGAACACATACAACAGAACAGTTGATGCCAGAAACGACAGAAGAACATACCGTTTGTAGTGCCTTGTTTTGTCGCACAAGTATCCCCAGAGAAACGAGAAGGGGATAGCTAGGAACAGGGAAGCGGCCGACATTATGCCTATGTCGACCAGCGACCCTCCAATGGCAACAACGTAAAGCGGTAGAAAGATCGAAAGCAAACCAAACCCCATTTCGTGGAAAAAGAACCCTAGTCGCCACATGCCTACAGAACGGTTTAGAAGAAGAATTAAAACCTTACCCACATGACACTCATTCTGGCTTAAGGATCCAGCAAGTTTTCATAAATCCTTAATAGAGAGAGACTCAATCCTTGATACCATCGTTGGAGAGTCCATAGTCAATGGCAAAGTTCAAAGTAATCGTCTCTGATCCTGAGGCAGGAACCTCAAACGTGGTCGAACTTGAAGAGGCACGTGCGACACCCCTCATTGGAAGGAGAATAGGGGAAGTTGTTGACGGAGCGATAATAAATCTGCCAGGCTACAAAGCCCAGATTTCGGGAGGCTCAGACAAGGATGGATTTCCGATGAGACCGAGTGTCCATGGTGGCGTCCGCCGAAGGGTAGTTCTAAGCGGCGGAGTAGGCTTCAACCCTCTAGACGATGGTATGAGAAAACGAAAAACCGTGCGCGGAAACGTCATCACTGACGAAATCGTGCAGGTCAACTTGAAGCTCGTGGAGAAACCGAAAGGAGCCAAAGAGACTAAAAAAGAGCCAAAGGAGAAGAAGGAAGCCGAGCCAGAAGCCAAACCAGCAGAAACCACCGCTTAACCTTTATTAAGCCGCATAGTTTAACCCTTCAATAATTCTAAACGGTTTATGGGAAAAAAGGAAAAAATGAGCACCGAAAAACGCGCAGCTTTGCCAAGTCAACCTGAACTCAACATCGGAACGATAGGCCACGTTGACCACGGCAAGACCACACTCGTACAGTCACTAACAGGCGTCTGGGCTTCAAGACACAGCGAGGAACTGAAAAGAGGCATCACAATAAAACTCGGCTACGCTGACATGTCTATATACGAATGCCCAAAGTGCGAACCTCCAAAGAACTACACGACGCATCCGACCTGCCCGAACTGCAGTTCAAAGGCGAACTTCGTGCGCGCAGTCAGTTTCGTGGATGCACCAGGCCACGAAGCACTGATGGCCACCATGCTTTCAGGAGCAGCAATCATGGACGGTGCCATACTCGTCATAGCTGCAGATGAACCCTGCCCTCAGCCACAAACAAGAGAACACCTCGAAGCAGCCAATGTCACCGGCATAAAAAACATCATAATTGTGCAGAACAAAATTGACATCGTAGACGAGAAGAGGGCACGCAAGAGCTACGACGAGATAAGAGCCTTCGTCAAGGGCACAGTTGCAGAAAAAGTACCAATCATTCCTATTTCAGCACAGCGAGGCGTAAACATAGACGTTCTGCTCAGCGCAATGCAAGAATTCATACCCACGCCAAAAAGAGATGAAACTAAACCCCCGCTGATGTATATTGTCCGCTCGTTCGACATCAACAAACCTGGAACCACAATCGATGACCTCGAAGGCGGAATCATCGGCGGCACAATATTCCAAGGTAAATTCGCGGTGGGCGACGAACTCGAAATTCGTCCTGGGATACCGGTGGAGGGCAGAAACACGTACAACCCGCTTTTTAGCGAGATTACGAGTTTGCATGGAGGCGGCAAAAGTGTGAAGGAAGCCCACTGCGGCGGACTCGTTGGCGTTGGAACACTTTTGGACCCATCATTCTCGAAAGCTGACGGCTTGACAGGCAACATGGCTGGAAAGAAAGATCTGCTTCCACCTACACAAGCTGAGTTAAAGCTGGAAACACATGTTTTAGAGCGAGCCGTAGGCACGAAAGAACTTATGAAAGTGGAAAGAATCGCCGTTAACGACAGCCTGCTTTTGCATCTGGGCGCTGCAATAACAGTCGGCAAAGTTACTAGCATAGGCAAGGATTCAGCTATACTTCAGCTCACGAGACCAATCTGCGCGCAGGCAGATTCAAGAGTCGCAATCAGCCGAAAGATCGGCGGCAGATGGAGACTCATAGGGTACGGAATGATAAAGTGAATGAGCACAGAACCCAAACCTGCTAGAACACAACTTATGGTAATATTGGATTCCAACGCCCTGTTCGTGCCACTCAAATTCAAGATCGACATCTTCGAAGAGCTTAAGTCTCTTTTGAACTCGAAGTATGAGCCTATTCTGCTTTCATGTGTTCTAGAAGAACTTCAAAAGCTGGCGGAGGACGGTCTGCCGAAAGTTCGAAAGGAAGCCACTTTTGCTTTGGCGCTGGCGAAAAAATGTAAGATGGTTAAAGTGGACAAACGTTCTGTGGAGTCAGTAGATGACGTAATAGTAAACGTGGCAGGTGAGCGAATGTGCCCGGTTTTCACTAATGACAGGGTGCTCAGGAAGAGGCTAAGAGATATAAATGTGCCAGTTATTTATGTGAGGCAAAAGTCTCGGTTAGAGATTGACGGGAGGCTTAGTTACTGTTCAAGCTTATAACCTTGGAAGATACGATTCGCATTCCGCCTGAAACCTTCGGCAAACCCTTGGAAGCGGTGGGCCACGACCAAGTCAAAGCAAAGTACGAAGGAGTCGTGGACGAAGAACTCGGCTACGTGATTGCAGTCACCGAGGTAAAAGTAAGTCCCGTAGGAAAGATCATTCCAGGCGACGGCGCCGCATACCATAAGGTTGCTTTCTCACTGTTGACGTTCTATCCGAAACTCCAAGAAATCGTAGAAGGCGAAGTCGTTGAGATCGCCGACTTCGGAGCCTTCGTGCGCATAGGCCCAATTGACGCATTACTCCACGTTTCGCAGTTGATGGACGATTTCATCTCCTACGACGAGAAGCAAGGTATATTGTTTGGCAAAGAGTCAAAAAGAAAGCTGCTGGCTGGAGATCAAGTGCGAGTTAGGATCACAGCTGTTTCGTTAGGCAGAGCGGGAAGCTCCGGAAAGATAGGCGTAACGGCAAGGCAACCGTTTTTAGGCAAACTGGAGTGGATTGATCTTGATGCGCAGAGAGGAAAGGAAGCTGGCGAGAAAAAACCTACTGAGAAGGAGGAAGCGCCTCACAAGAAAGGGTGATAAATATGAGCGAGAAAGCCTGTTCATCATGCCACTACATAACGAAGGACAATATCTGCCCAAAATGCAAATCGACTAGTCTTAGCGACGACTTTGGCGGACTGCTGATTGTTTTTGATCCTGAAACTTCGGCGATTGCAAAGGCCATGAACATCAAAGAGAAAGGCCGCTACGCTCTAAAGGTCAGATAGGATGCCTGTCGCCTACAGCCTTACACCTGAGTTGCGCACGAGATTGAAGGAACCTATCGGCACACTGATCAAAGGCTCATTCTCAGAAACGGCGGAACGTTTCAAAGATTTGATAGAGAAAGAAAATCCGCCTGTAATAGTCTCCGTTGGAGACACAGTAACAAGAAATCTGACGAAAAGCCATGTTCCAGTCAAGCTGGCAATCGTAGACAATATTTGCATGAGAAGAACCGTAGAAGAACCAGCAAAGTTTGCAGCAGGCGAATTAGTACACGTGAGAAACCCTCAGGCAACCATAACAACTGAGGCCGTCACGGCAATCCAGAAAGCCTTGAAGGCCAAAACCACAGTCAAGATAGTTGTGGAAGGCGAGGAGGATCTGCTGGTGCTCATCGCAGTCATGTATGCGCCTGAAGATTCATTCGTTCTGTATGGTCAACCGTATGAAGGCATCGTGGCGGTTAAGGTTACGCCTGAGAAGAAAACTGAGGTTGCTGGCATACTGAGCGAAATGATGATTGGCTCGAAAAGCTAAATAAGAGGATGACGCATCAAATCAACACCGCACGCGAGGAAAGGTCATGGAAATTAAGATAATTGCGGAGAAGAAGAATCCACTGCTGAAGCGTAAGGAGGTCCAGTTTCAGGTGGATCACGATGAGGTAGGCAGTACACCGCCGAGACAGGAAATTAGAAAGGCGGTTGCGAGCAAGTTGAAGACGGACGTGGACGCTGTTTTTGTGAAGAGGTTTGTGACCAAGACAGGCACGCGTACGGCTTTTGGTCTGGCTAATGTTTATGATTCAGCTGAGCAGGCGAAACTCGTTGAACCTAAGTACATCGTGAAGAGAAACGTTCCTGCGGCTGAAAAGCCAAAGGAGGAGAAACCAGCAGAAAAGGCTCCGGAGAAACCGAAGGAAGAGGTAAAGGGATAAACGCATGCCTAAGCCAAAGAAAGAGGAAGAAAAGCCGAAGGAAGAACCGAAGAAGGAAGCAGGAAAGAAAGAGGAGCCTAAGAAGGGAGCACCAAAGAAGGAAGAGCCAGCAGCTGCGCCAGCGAAGGAAGAAGCACCGAAACCAAAAGAGAAGGCTCCGAAGCCTGAGAAAAAGAAGAAAGTGGACAAGAAAATCTTCACGCTATACAAAGTTGATGGTGACAAGATCACGCGGTTGCGTCCTCTCTGTGAACGATGTGGACTTGGATATTTCATGGCTGATCATGGCAACAGATATACATGTGGCCACTGCGGTTTCACAAGGTACAAGCCTACGGAAAAATGAGCAACTTTAAATTGTCCGATGCGCTGATGCTTCTGATGGTTTAGATGATCAGAGTAAACGTTTCAATCACTAACGTGTCGGCTGATCGTTTTTTGGATATGAGGAAACCTATTCCGCAGATTAACATTAACACGAATCTTAATTTGATTGGCGTGGAGAAGGCTGTGGACGATTCGTTGGAGGTTCCCTTTGTTTTGACGATTAACTATAATCCTTCTATTGCGCAGATGAGTCTGAAGGGCAAGGCCTACGTGGTTGGTGAGAAGCCAGAACTGGAGAAGATCCTCAAAGAGTACGAGGAGAAGAAGCCTCCGCCGCCGATAATCTTACAGTCAATATCAAATGTTGTCTTCTTGGAATCCGTAGTGATTTCTAGGACATTGAACATTCCGCCGCCGATTCCGCTACCGCAGGTTGGGCAGCCACAGCAGCCTGTAAAGAAGTCTTCTGAAAAGGATTACAGCGCCTGAGAAAATAGCGGGCAAAAGATAGTGTTATTTTAGTGGGACGTACATTGATGAACGTGAGGCGCCGATGCCTGGGGTTCCATGTCTTACGGGTTTGTTTGTGATTGCGAATTCACCTAGACTGTGGCTGATCATTCCAGGTTTTATGGCTACTTCGACAAATTCTTTGCCGTTATGCACCTGAACTGTTGTACCTACCATTTCCGGAAGTACGACCATGTTGCGGACGTGAGTCTTAACAGTTAGGTCTCCTCCTTCTTTGACGGCTTCTCTGATCTTTTCCAGCAGTATTCGCTGTTCTGGTTTTAGGCCGCGTCGGAGGCTTCGTCTCTGTCTTGCAGGCAGTATCGTGATGAACTCGTCCATGGACATGCCTTGCAGCTGGCTGAGCGTGAACCCGCGGTATGCGAAGTCTTTCGGCATTTCTCTTCAACCTACTCGCGACTTCAGGTGCTATAAACCTTCTGCTATAGCAGCAGCACGTGCAGTCTTCTTCTTCCGGCCTGCACCTCTGGCGGCGATCAGGCCTACTTTTTGTCCGGGTGGCGCGCCGTGTGAAACCGTTGTACCTCTTCGGGCGCTTCGTTTGCTGCTTCCGTATGGGTGTACTGCAGGAATCATGGCTCTTCCTCTGGTTCTGGGGTATTTGTGGCCTTTGGCTTTCATCCAGTGATATTGTCCGCCTGCTTTGAGGAACGGTTTTTCGGTTCTGCCTGCTGCGGAGATTATGCCTATGGTTGCTTTGCAGTAGTCGTTTGTGTATTTTGTTTTGCCTGATGGGAGTTTGATCATGGTTCCCTGTGGCGTGTGGCCTACGATGGTCGTGTAGGCTCCTGAAGATTTGGCAAGTTTGCCTCCGTCTCCAGGGCGGAGTTCAATGTTGCATACTATGGTGCCTTCGGGGATTTTTCCGATGGGAAGGATGTTGCCTACTTCGACTGAGGCTTTTCCGCCCAGCTGGATTCTTTGACCTACGTGGATTCCTTCGGGAACTACGGTGTAGCATGTTGCTCCGTTTTCAAAACGTACTTGTGCGAGCGGTGATCCTCTTCCAGGGTCGTGGACTAGGTCTTGTATGAAGCCGTTGAGTGTTCCTTCGAAGTATTCTTTTGGCGTGAGTGATAGCGGATAGTGTGCGGGGGCTACTCGCTTGTGGGTGGAGGCTCTGTATGTTGAGCCGCCTCGTCCTCGTCTCTGAACACGTATTCTCTTTCCCATCAACCATTCCCCATCAGAGGTTAGAGTATTCCTAGTTTGATTGCGACATCAGCCGCTTTGAATTCTGGGTGAAGCTGTACGAAGGCTTTCTTTTCGCCTTGCGGTGTGATCAGAACGTTTACGCCCTTAACTTTGACTTCGTAGAGTTCTTCGACTGCGCGTCTTATGTCGCTTTTGCCTGCTTTGAGGCTTACAATGAAAACAAGCTTGTTCTCCTTCTCAACCATCAAGCTTGCAGATTCCGTCATCAACGGGTAGAGTATGACTTCGTAAGGATCCATTATGTCGCCTCCTCTGTGCCGTAGAGTTCACCCAGCTTGCCTATGGCTCCGCATGTCCAGATGGCCAGTCTTCCCGGATGCGTACCGGGTGCGAGCATTTCGGCGTTCAGGTTGCTGACCGTGGCGGTTTCGACGCCTAGCAGGTTTCGTGCGGCTTCAATTATGCCTTTGTTTTCGTTGATGATTATAAGCGGGCCTACTGACTGCTTCATTTTTCTGCCGCGGCGTTTGCCTTTACCTGCGCGGACTTTTCGGCTTTCTTTGACCCGATACATTTCGGCTAGGACGCCCAAGCTTATGAGGGCTTGCTCAACTTCTTTGGTGTGCTTTAGGCTTTCAAGGTCGTCTGTAACTATGATTGGGATTTCTTTGATGTCTTCGATTGAGTGACCTCTTTTGGCTACTGCTTCTTTTGAGGCTGTGGCCGCTATTGCAGACATTATTGCAAGGCGCTTTTCCTTCTTGGGGATATTTCTAACTATTTTCTTTTCAGGCCTTGGTGGGAAGGGTAGTCGTCCGCCTACTGTGCCTGGCGCGAAGGCTGCTTTTCCTCCGCCTCCTTTGAGTCTGGGTATTCTGGCTGTGCCTAAGCCTGTGCCGCGTGACTCGGCTGTGGTTCTCTTGCCTGCCATATAGTCTCTGCCCTGTGGCTGCAGCCTGCTTGACTGTACTGCGAGGACTGCCCGTTTGATGACATCTGGCCTTATCGGCGTGGCAAAAACAGGAGGAAGCTCTACTTTTCCAACAGGCTTTCCTTCAAGGTTAAGAATCTTGGCGGTCTTTTTAGGCATCGTTTTTCACCGAGTTACTTTCCTTGCGGGGATTCGAGCGAGATTAGTGTGATTTGCGGAGGTTCTTCAGGCGCGTTTCTAGGTACGCGTGCGGGATAGCGTAGCCGTATAGTGCGTTTTTCTGGACCTGCAATCGTTCCGTCCAGAAGTATATATGGGCCTTTGACTTCGCCGTATCTGAGGAAGCCTCCTTTTGGTGTGACTTCTTTGCCGTCGGCGCCGATTTTGAGGATGCGCTTGTTGTACTCGGTTCTTTGGTGGTGGCCCATGTTTCCTGCTCTGGGTACGCTGTATGTAACATGATGCGGGTTCCATGGCCCTAGAGTGGCAACGCCTCGTTTGGTTTTTCTGCCTTTGGCTTGGAGTATTGTTACGCCCCATCGCTTTACAGGTCCTTGGAAGCCTTTGCCTGTGGATATTGA
>CAYGYI010000037.1:0-10749 GCA_964354055.1 uncultured Candidatus Bathyarchaeia archaeon
CGTTTCAAGAGTAGCAAAAGACGTTCAAGAACTGTGCCAGCTCGTAGAGGCAGGATTCGAGTATGTCACCGATATGGACGGAGTCAAAGTCTTCCGAGAACGTAAGTAGCCTCAAAAAGTGCGGGGGGTGGGACTCCCACCCGAATTTACCGGTAAAGAAACCATGGCAGGTCTGCCCATCCTCATACCTAAATGGGTTAAAGTTAGTGTTGCTTCCAAGTAGTTCAAACCTGTTGCTCAAAGCTGAAAGTTAAAAGGGAAGAGTGCATGGCGCTCAGCTCTGCTCTTTTGCTATAAGCTGAGCCGTCGATTGTGGAATTGGTGCTATCCATGCTCCTACCACTATGCAGCAGTCGCCGTAGGTCGTGGTGGCTCCACAGTTAACAATTTCTGCTAGTCCAAAATCGACACGGTTGACATCACCATAGTAGGCTGTATTCTTACCTGTTATGGAACAGACTAACACGCCATCAACCCACAACTTAGCATGGCCGCCTACCGCACTTTCAACCCAATAAAACTCAACACAGTACCACTGGTTTAGAGAAGGACTCACAGTCGAGAACGCACCTGCCCAGCCTGTTCCGTCTCGTATGAGCAGAGTCCACTTGAGGATTCCGCCTGTTTGTCTCCACCCAGCAAAAGCTACAGGATTGCTTCCAGCTTTGAATATTAGGAAGTAGAAACGATTGTCGTTAGCAGCAATGCCAGAAGCTGAAACATAGAAGTAACCACGCGCATAGAGCTCAGACATAGATAAGAGTGTCTTGAAGCAATAGGCTCTTTCAGTTCCTCCACCGCCATTCGAAGCAAACATGGCACTGTATGATCCATGATGAGCCATGGTGTTGACAACGGTTGCTGTCTCACCAAACGTGGCGCTTGTGCCCGTCCATGCGCTGAAGTTGCCAGACTCAAAACCATCTGCATGCAGAGAGGGTGCACTTGAATATTGAAAGTTTTCTATCCGGCTTGAATTATGGCCGTAATAGAAAGTTCCAACACCGTAGAAGCTCGAACCCCTCCACTCACGCGTAAACTCCGTATCATAACAGACTTTCCACACAGATGAGCAGAGGTAATCAGCTCCCAACTGCTCAGTTGTAAATTTCGCAGCCAAATCCCACCCCCAACCGCCGTTCGAGTAGACACCGACAACTACGCTGTCACTTTCATCGAAATCAATCCGCGGGCAATCCCATGTTGCATTTATCAATCTTCTACTAGCAAGACCGGTAGCATACGCAACGGGTGCACCATTAGTCAACTCGATCTCCGTACCATTGCTGAATCTCTGCCAGACTCGAATCCCCCAGTCGATTGACATGCCACCGAAATATCTCACCACACAAATGTTGTAACCATCATCGCTTTGAGGGTTTGCTCCGAGTTGGTAGGCTGACAATCCATTGACCGTTTGTTGTTTGTTCGTCATGTAACGGGTTTCGGTCAGATCACCCGCCAATGTATTGTCGAAGCTCGGGTAAAGAATAGAATCGCTGTTTGTCAAGGCTGCATGGGGGCCTGGCTGTTCGAGTTGGCCCATCACTGGTAAAATACTTAGAAGAAGCAAGACCATAAGAAGTCCAGAAGCAATTTTGCTCAGTGGTTCTCGGCTCCGCAACAATTTGTGATCCTTCAAAGTTTTCTCCATAGTCAGTTCTCCATCGAGAAGTGAAGAATATGTTTCTGGATTCTATTAAAGACTTGTGAAAGAATCTTCTACGGCGCGCTTGAAGCTATCCCTCCCCTTTCTGAAGGCAAACACTTTTGCTGGTAAAAAAGTGTTCAAGTGTAAACCCCCACTCACAACGTCTCAAAATAGGTTTCTTTTGCTGAATTAGGCCCATAATAAGCCCGAAATTAAGGTGCGGGGGGTGGGATTTGAACCCACGAACCCCTACAGGATAGGCGCCTCAGGCCTACGCCGTTGACCTGGCTTGGCAACCCCCGCACAGCTTTGCTGCACGGTCTAACACTATTTTGCGGTTCAAATTAAATCTTGCCCAGGCACGCTTCAGCAATGTTCAAGCTTTAGGCTTCAGTGCCAAGTCTTCAGCCTTCATCTTCTTTAAGGCTCTAATGTGCTTGGCCAGCTCCTCTACGACGGCTTTGAAGTCTTTCTTGCCCTTTGCTACTGTGGCTGTGGTTGACTTGCCCCAAACGCCTGTTCGCGAGAAGTCAAAAGTGTCCAAAGGCAACGTTATGCCCTCTGCCTGTGCAGGATGCACGCTTGTTTTCTCGTCAACAGCTTTTTTCATGTTCACGAGTTGCGGATGCAAGGCCAAGTTCACGGCGGTCTCCTCTGCCGAAGCGTGTTTTCGTTCCTCAGCGCTGAACAGGTCGGGCAGAAGCTTTGCGGTTGCGGGCCACCATTGGAAGACGGATACGAAGATGCCTTCTTCACGTAGTTCTCTGGCCATCTCCGAAAGCGCAGGCAAGTTGCCTCCGTGTCCATTGACTATTACGATCTTTTTGACGCCATAGTATTTGAGTGACCGACAGACTTCCTTCACATACATTTTGAAGATCTTCGGCGAGATGTAGATCGTGCCCCAGAGCTGTTTGTGATGCGAACTCGCTCCGAACGGAACCACTGGCAGGCACAGGACGCCTGTGTGCTTGGCTGTTTCCTCGGCGATGGCTTTGGCTATCAGGTGGTCCGTGCCCAGCGGATTGTGTGGCCCATGTTGCTCGTTCGAACCCACAGGCAGAATAGCAATATCGTTCTTCGCGAAGTATTCCTTGGCTTCGGTCCAGCTCATTTCATGCAGCAAAACCTTCAAGGTAAATTCACCATTTTTTTCACGAAACCGTTTTATTACCAGCCCTTCGAATATAAGCTTGCACTCGATTGGTGAGACCGTTTGAAGGCGGTGATTCTTGCAGGAGGCTTCGGCACAAGGCTCAGACCTCTAAGCTGCACAAGGCCGAAGATACTGTTTCCAATCCTCAACAAGCCCCTCTTGCAATGGACCTTCGAACGCCTCGCCAAAAACAACGTCAACGAGGCCATAATGGCCGTAAACTACCAAACCGAAGTCGCCATTAAACAACACAGAATCCCTAGGCACGGAGTATACGTCACATACTCGCGAGATCCGCCCAGAAAACCGCTGGGAACAGGCGGGCCACTGAAGAAGGCTGAAAAACGAATAGGCCACGAAGAACCTTTTCTGGTATTGAACGGAGACATATTCGCAGACGTAAACTACTCCGAGATTCTGAAACTGCATGAGGAGAAGAAGGCAACGGCAACGATTGCCCTGCACGCAGTTCGAGACCCAAGTCGATACGGAGTCGCAGAACTTGCCGAAGGCAATCGCATAAAAAGATTCATCGAGAAACCGCCACGCGAGAAGACCTCGACAAACCTCATAAACGCAGGCACCTACGTTCTCAGCCCCGAAGTCTTCAAACGAATCTCCGAAAATCGGCATGTCTCACTCGAACGCGAGATATTCACGAAGCTCGCAGAAGAAGGCAAGCTCTACGGATACGTTTATGACGACCTGTGGATGGACATAGGCAAACCTGAAGACTACCTAAGAATAAACAAGATCCTACTAGATTCTTCAGAACCGCCGATGAGAATTAAGACCAAGAAGGATACCACAATCAGAACACCCGTGGCCTTCGACAGACACGTGACCGTAGGCCAACACTCAACGATTGGCCCATACGCAGTTTTAGGACGAAACGTCACCATTGGGAACGATGTTACCATTCAAGATTCCATAATCCTTCGGGAAACAGAGATATCTGATTCCGTCTCGATAGAAAGCGCCATAATCGGCGAAGGAGTGTATATTGGAAGGAAAGCCCAAATTGGCAAAGGCTGCATACTTGGAGATCACGTGAGAATAAGAGACAATACGCGCTTGGCAGAAAGAGTTTGGGTGTGCCCAGGCAAGGAAGTTTCTGAAAACGTATTGGCATCAAGAAACATCGTGTAGAAAGGAAGAATGGATCATGACAGGTTCAAGGCGTTTGTTTGGAACCAACGGTATCCGTGGCGTCGTCAACAAGGAGCTGACTGTGGAGATGACCATTAAGATCGGCGCGGCGATAGGCACCTTCTTCGAAGGCGGAACTCTAATCGTGGGTTTCGACGCCAGAACCAGCGGGCCTATGCTGGCGAAAGCAGTAGCCTCAGCTCTCAACGCCACAGGCTGCAACGTGTTGTTCGCAGGAATGGTGCCCACGCCTACCCTGCAGTATGCAGTGAAGAGCCACAAAGCTGACGGCGGCGTGATCATTACAGCCTCACACAATCCGCCAGAATACAATGGAATCAAAGCCGTGTGGAAAGACGGAATCGAACTATCCCGCGAACAAGAAATCGAAATCGAAAACACTTTTTTTGATGAGAAGATGCGTTACGCTGAATGGAACAAGATAGGCGCAACTCGCGAACTGTTCGGGATCATCGAAGAGTATATAGAGGCGATAAAGAGGCATGTGAATTTGGCTTGCATAGCCAAGAGACATTATCATGTTGTGGTTGACGGCGCAAACAGTGTAGGCAGCCTTGCCGCGCCACGATTGCTGCGCGACTTGGGATGCAAGGTAACCACGATAAACGCCAACATTGACGGAACGTTCCCGGGAAGGCTTCCCGAGCCTCGTCCTGAAAACCTTAATGAACTGTCACAAACAGTGAAAGCTGTCGGGGCAGACCTAGGCGTGGCATTTGATGGTGACGCTGATCGTTCCGTTTTTGTGGATGAGCAAGGCGAGGTGTATTGGGGAGATAAGACCTTCGCTTTGGTGGAGAAAGACTTCCTCCAGAAAAATAAAGGCGAAAAAATCGTCACGCCCGTGAGTTCCTCAACAATGGTCAAAGATATCGCTGACGCTTACGGAGGAGAGATTGTTTGGACAAAGGTCGGAAGTGTCACGGTGTCCCACACTATGAAGAAACTCAAGGCAAAGCTCGGCGGCGAAGAAAACGGCGGAATTTTCTACGGGCCTCACTTGGCGGTCAGAGATGGCGCAATGGCAACCGCCCTAATTCTTGACATAATGGCCGCGAGCAATCAGAAACTCTCAAAGCTTGTCGGAACACTGCCGAAGTACTACATTGAAAAAGGCAAGATCGAATGCCCTGAGAACCGCAAGGAAGCCGTTCTAAAAGAGCTTACTGAACAAGTGAAGAGTCTAAACGTAAGCACCATCGACGGCGTCAAAATATGGTTCAAAGACGGTAGCTCAATCCTCATACGTCCGAGTGGAACCGAACCTATCTACAGGCTGTACGCAGAGGCAAAAACCAGCCAGAAAGCCCTGCAACTCGTGAACGAGTACAGTCTAAAGCTTAAAAAGATACTGGGCAGTCTGTAGAGGCAGACCAGTTTCTTAAAACAGGCCTTGAGGAGACCACTACGTGTCATCATCAATATTACAGGCAAAACCCATAGACATCGACACCGGTGGAAAAAGAGGAAAATACGTTGTCAGCGTTGTAAACTGCGGACAGATAGGCATCCTTCAAGCCTGTCAGTTTGCCGACGCAGAATTCAAAGTCGTCTGCTACGATGCAGACCAGACAATAGTAAACCAAATCGCACGAGGAAAAGCTGCCTTCTTGAGCACCGAAATCGAAACCAAACTCAAAAACCATGCAAAGACGGCACACATAAACGCCACTAATGACCTGAAGAGTGCAGCCTCTCAAAGCGACATCGTTATCATAACAACCCCGACCAAAATCGACGGCAAGAAAAAGACTGACTGTTCGGATTTGGAAAGCACCTGTAAACGGATAGGAGCGAACCTCCGCCGCGGCGCCCTAGTCATAGTGTCAAGCATAACAGGACTCAACATGACAGAAGGCTTAGTCAAAGAAACACTGGAGAACGCTTCTGGATTCAAAGTTGGACCTGATCTGGGCCTGGCATACGCTCCGATTCGCGAAACTAGAAGTCAGATGCCAGAGGAAAAAACAGCCCATGAACGCCTTGTAGCTGCAACAGACCAAACCAGTCTGGACGTTGCAGGAGCCATCCTAGAGATCGTGACAATCAAAGCCGTAAAGAAGACACGCAACGTGAAGGCCGCGGAGGCAATAACGCTTTTTGAAGATGCGCAATGCGACATTGATCAGGCATTGGTCAACGAGTTTGCTCTTTTCTGTGAGAAAGCTAGAATAGACTGCGTGGAAGCCCTCGGGCTCCTGAACGCCCTCGGTAGTCACCCATGTTTGCCAAGACTTGCAGATGGCGACACCCAGATCGGATCAAGTCTTCTGCTGGAAGAAGCTGAAAACCTGAACGTGAGATTCCGTATTCCAGCAGTTGCTAGAGAAGTAAACGGCGGCACTGTTGGACACGTTGCCAATCTGACCAAAGACGCGTTGCGAAATTGTGGAAAAACGCTTAGAAGGGCAAGAATTTCGATTCTTGGAGTTTCAGAGACACCCAACATGAAAGACCGCCCGAAAAATGAAGGGAGAAAGCTGGCCAAATCTTTGGAGACAAAAGGGTCCAAAGTCAGCGTCTACGATCCGTACTTCACAGACAAGGAACTTACTGACATGCCGGGTAGCTGTAAAAAGAACCTCACCGAGGCTCTTGAAGGCTCAGACTGCATAATTATATTAACAGGACATGACCAGTTTAAGCGTCTAAATCCAAAGAAACTGAAGGTCATGATGAGAATGCCTGCAGCCATCATCGACCTTGAAGGGATAGTTGAGCCTGACAAAACTGAAGATGAAGGCTTCGTCTACCGCGGACTGGGAAGAGGAGTCTGGAAAAAATGAAAAAAATAGGCATTGCCGTAATAGGCACAGGTTTCTGGGGAAAGAACCATGCAAGAATCTACAAGGAACTTGCCGAAACAGAACTGATAGCCATATGCGACATAGACGCCGAGCGAGCCAAAGCCGTGGCTAACCAATTCGGCGCAAAGCCTTACACAAATCCGGCAAAAATGCTTCAAAACAAAGACGTTGAGGCCGTGAGCGTCTGCACTTGGTCAACAAGCCTCGCCAAGGAAGCCCTCCGAGCCTTGAAGGCTGGGAAACACGTTCTCGTAGAAAAACCTATGGCTGCAAACGTAAAGCAAGCCAGAATGTTAGCGAAGACGGCTAAGAAAGAGGAGCTTCATCTCACTGTGGGTTTTCTGATGAGATTTATCCCTGGAATCCAGCACATGAAGAAGGCCATCAAGGACAAAACGGTCGGCGAACTCGTGTGCGCCACCGCCAAAAGAGTCTCACAGTGGCCCGAAAGAATCGGCGACGTAGGTGTCGTCAAAGACACCGCAATCCACGACATAGATGCCATAGGATATCTCTTCAACGAGGATCCGATTGCAGTTTACGCAAAGACAGGAAACATGAAAACCAAAAAGTTTGAAGACTACGCCCAGATATTGCTGACCTTTGAAGGCGGCAAAACCGCGTTCATCGAATCCAACTGGCTGACACCCTACAAAACGAGAACCTTAGTGGCTACCGGAAGCGAGGCGATAATGAAACTTGACTACATCACACAGGAGCTTACGATCGAAAACGCCGAAGAAACTTTACAGCCCAGATACCCGATGCAGGAACCCCTGAAACTGGAGCTTCAGCACTTCGCAAACTGCATTGCGAGAAAAGAGAAGCCGCTGGTAACTGCTACAGATGGTCTGAAGGCGCTCACCATAGCCGAGGCCGCGTTGAAATCGTCGGCAACAGGCAAATTGATAAAACTGAAGTAAGTGGGCTACGGTTTCTGCTTTGCTCTGCCTTTGAGGTTAAAGGGTCTGCCTTCTGACAGGATCTTTTCAGGGATCTTTTCCTTCCATTTTTTCATGAAAGGTAGGTCCTCGTCTTCTTTTCGCAGCTCATCAGGCAACATCTCTGGTATCTCCTCACGTATAGGATACCATCTTGAACATTTGGAGCACACAATCAGACCCTCCACTATCTCATCTTTCTCCTCAAAAACGTGTAGATCAAGAGGATGGTGCTTGTCTATTGGGCAGGCCAGTATATCCATAAGCTTCTTTTTCATGTTCTGAGCGCCTTGATACATCAATGTCCAGCTAGCACTTATTAAATTTGTTAACCCTGTCTCTTTATGGCAATGTCCAATGCAACCTGACACCAGTTTGGACCTGTTGATCTTACGACCCGTCCTGCCACGATTTCGAACGCGGCGCCCAAGTCCTCTAGTCTCTCAGCTACTTTCGTCTTAACCTTCTGCACAGAATCGCTGTCCCGCGCAACATGTTCGAAATCGTAGTAATGTATCCAGCCTCCAGACGGCTTTAGAGCCAACAATGCATGAGGCAAATACTCCCAAGGCTTTCTCAGGCAAAGGCATCAGAACTCTGTCGGCCACATGAGAAAGCTTCTCTTCAATGACCCTTGTTGCATCGCCCAACATCGGGATGACTACACCATACAAACCATTTATTCGAACATTTTCGCGCATACACTGCACTGCTACAGGGGTAATGTCAATCGAGTATACTTTCTCAGGATTTGAACGCTTGGCCATAAGCACTGAAAAGCAGCCCGCGTCAGCGAACATGTTAATCACGGTTTCGTTGATTTTGACTTGGCTTGCCACGCAACGCCTCTCATTACTAAGTCGCGGAGAAAAATAGCAACCTTCAACATCAACTAGGAACTGACACCCAAACTCCGTGTGAACCATGGTCGTTTTATGTTCGCCTGCAACGAATTTGAGTTTCCTAAGACGAAAAGTTCCTTGGACAGCGCCAGTCTGAGCAGACACCGTTCTGACTTGCTTATGCGCCTGCGCTTCCATAACGGCATGTGCTAAACTACTGCAGTATTCCTCTGTTTTGTCATTTAGTCTCATGATTGCGATGTCTCCTATGATATCATAGGAATTGTAGACGTGACGCAAGATCTCAGAAGGCACGATTTCTGAAAGCAACTGTCTCAAACGTCGAGGCAAGAAGAATCAACCTATCCGTCTCGTATATTGCGTCTGGAAACCTTTAAAAGCAAATTGACCGTCCTCTTTACGAAGAGGCAGGCAGCATGGAGAAATCATCTGGAATAATCTATGAATGCGTAAGATGTGGAGCAAAAGTGCCCTCTGAGGAGTTGGACCTCCGAGGCGGCGAAACCAAGTGTATTGTCTGCGGTTACAGAATCCTGAAAAAGGTAAAACCTCCGGTTGTCAAACGCATTCCAGCAAAATAGAAAGAAATAAGGGATAATTGCCTGAACCGCACGATTCCTCAAAAATCTTAAGTTATCGTGACCCACAGATTTGTCAGAAGATCTCTTTTTCGCCTAGCTTACGTAGTGCTTTTCCATGAAGCTTGACTGGCGTATCCACAACATCCTCCAGCGGCTTTTCTACGGTTTTTCTCTTTATGGTCTCTCCACAGATTCCTCTAGGCAGCAGACGTCTCTTCAGACACATGGCATAAGTACAGTCCGAGATATTGCACATTTCTTCAGTCCATTTGCACCATGTACCATCTCGGCGGTAGACAGCAGAGGCTTTTCCACACTTGAACGATTGGCAGGTTGAAGAACAAGTCTTAGCTTGAGCCAAAGCATGCACACCCTTTGAACGTTTACAAAATTCTGCCGCTATAACATTGCTCCGCTACTACCTATGTTCATGAGACTTGATATAAAGTTTTTTCCCTAAGACTACTTATTCTGGCTCTCATTTTCCTTCTTCACTGGCTTAGAATGCCTTCTATAGATCTCCAAGACAAGAACCACAACCAAGGTTAATACAATGATCAGCGTTATCGCGAAAAGACTTGTTTCAACCAGAGTGCCAGCCAGACTCACATACTTTCCCACTTTGATTTCAATGGTCATAGACTTGTCAACGAAGAAACTTTCTTCCTCGCATGGTTGAGTTTGATCGGTAATGTAGACAGTTATTTGCATTGTACCGCCTGTAACGCTGTTGAAAGTTGCGATGCCATCGCCTCCTGTTTGGCTCGAACGCGCGGTCATGCCTTCGCGCTGCAACACAGTATTTACATTTGAAATCGGTTGGCCGAAATAGTCTGTAACTTTTACTGCGACTGTGAGTCCATAGAGTCCGCAGAGGATTGACAAGTTCTGGTTTTGGAATAGGCTTACAGTGGTTTCGTTGAGTTTGATGCCGTCTGCGTCATAGATGGCCAACGTGTATTTGCCAAATATGAAACTGAACGTGGCTTTGCCAGCCGAGTCAGTTTTCGCCTCCTTGTAAAGCCCGCCGATCAGCTCCTGAGCTTTCACGGTGGCGTTATTGAGAGGCTGACCTTCCGCATTGAAAGCGTTGATCTGTAATGTCAGAGTTGGACATTGTATGCTTACGTTAAACCATGCTACTGCGACCGAGTTCACAAGCAGTGTTTGGATTGTTGTAACATTGAAGGACATGTCGTAGCGTGAGGCGTTTAGAACATATTGCTCAGAGGTATTGAAGGGGACTGGCAGCAATGAGTGGGCCACAGCTGTTCCATTCACGCCAGTTGTCAAAACTTGGTTTTCTGGTTTGAGTAGAATCTTGACCTCAGGAACAAGCACATCAGCCTCGTTTGCGACAAGTATTCTCAAGT
This sequence comes from uncultured Candidatus Bathyarchaeia archaeon, assembly GCA_964354055.1. GTDB lineage: Archaea > Thermoproteota > Bathyarchaeia > Bathyarchaeales > Bathycorpusculaceae > DATKKK01. The sequence continues at coordinate 10,543 of CAYGYI010000037.1, forward strand.
TGGTCAAGTTGCACACAAGATCGAAAAGTCCAGCGTCAGTGACGTTTATAGTACGCCTGCCAACCGTCTTGCCTTTGAAAGTGGCATTGCACATGTAGCTTCCAATCTCAAGCTTCAAAGTAACCAGGCCGTTTGAGCTACTATTGCCGTTGGCAACGAGTTTCCCATCTTCAAAGGCCTTTACGACCACGTTTGACACACTCTCTC
>CAYGYI010000038.1:0-10722 GCA_964354055.1 uncultured Candidatus Bathyarchaeia archaeon
ATGAAGTCTTCAAAGCTAATGCTGGCTCTTTTCTTGCGTAGATGGGTAAGGTTTTCCCGTAGTAGTATAGTTTGACCACAATTTTCTTGGTCGAAAGACGTTCTTCGTGGTGTTTTATCACGGCTTCGCATCGTTCCGTCCTGAATCTCACCTTGTGAAGACGCTGCGTCAGTTCAAAGTCTTCTCCTATCACAAGGCTTTCATCATATCCACCGATAAAGTCGAAGGTTTCTCTTCTGAAAAATCTCGGAGCCTCGCAGTAAGTCTGCCGCAGGCGCATCATCTTCTCGGTCTCTTTACACTTTGCCAAGAAGCATTCACCCACAGACTCTTCTGGAACAATTACGGCATGTGCGTTTCTTTGCATGCATATCGTGACACACTCTTCGATGACGCGTGGAGTCAACTCCATGTCTGAATCAACAAAGAACAGAAAAGCCCCACTGGCTTTTTTTGCGCCTAGGTTTCTTGCTGGAGAGCGTTCGGCAGCCAGAAGAAGGACTCTGTCGGCAAACCTCTTGGCAATTGACAGAGTGTTGTCCTTGCTGAAGGCATCAACGACGATGAGCTCAATGTTCTTATAGGTTTGGTCCAGCACTGATTTGAGACAGATTTGTAGCATATCGCCTGAATTGTATGTCGGAACGATCACTGATACCAGCGGGTGATTAGGGAGGCTTCTTATCGTGAGCCTTCGGTTTCTCAGTTTCCATCACCAACCTGTGGGAACCTTCCAAGCGTGTCGGCAAGAACACCAGTTGCGTAGCCGACATATTCGCAGGTCTTGATCAGCCCAAGGCCAAGGAGACACGTAGGCTGCCGCATGAGGCGCCTCACGTTCCGAACGAAGCGCGTGGGGCAGTATCCACGCAACGCCAACGCAGGCTCTTTCGAGAAAAATGGAATAAGAGTCTTCCCGTAATAGTGAGCCTTCAAAACTATTCCCTTTAGAGAAAGCTTTCCTTCCAGATGCTTAATCGGCGAACTCGCAGTTCCTACCCGATAACTCTGCTGTTCGTACCTTCTTGCGAGATCGAAGTCCTCTCCACATACGAGCGTTTCGTCGAAGCCGCCTACGGCCACGTATTTGTCCTTTTTAAAGAAGCGCGGCATCAGAAAGAAATTCGGATCACCGTTGTAAAGCTCCACCTCCAATTGCTTGCACATGGCAAGAAATCCAACTGCAAAGGTTGCCAGAGGAACGACAACAGCATCGAAACCATGGCCGCATAGCTCCACACATTCTTCAGTTGTTCTCGGGGCTAGCTCCATGTCTGCGTCTACGAAAAGCAGAAAGTCTCCACGAGCCTTTCTTGCTCCGATGTTCTTGGCTGTGCTTCTCTCCTGCGTAACGTAGAACAGTCTTGCGGCGAATCCCTCTGCTATCTTCACTGTTTCGTCAGTGCTGTGGCGATCTACGATTATTGTCTCTATTCTTTCGTAGGTTTGCCTTCTTATTGATTCGAGACAGTGGCGAATCGTCTTCTGGGAGTTGAATGCTGGTATTATGACAGATACGAGCGGCGTCTGTTTGTGGACGGTCACCTTGATCTCCGTCTGAAATGTTCAAAATGCCTTCGTTTATGAGCGTTGTTTCAAGAATCGAGTTGAATTCGGTTTCTGAACTCGAACAAGACCTACTTCTTGAACCACCCTACACGCGGTACATGGCTGCTTTTTTCGCTTGCCAAGTAAACCGCGAAAAGGCCGAACTCTGCCCCACAGTTCTTGCACTGCGCATATGCATGGTTGCCCTTTGACCCAAGCCAAAAACCGACTTCGGAATTGCATTTGGGGCATGTTTTGAAGCGGCCAAACACTTCCTCAACCTCGCGCAGGTTCATGCAATCTCCAATCTCCACTACAACTAGTCGTTTCCTGAAATTTATCGATTGGGGTATACAGTTTCTGACGGTCTGGCGCGCAATGGTTTATTAGATGAGACGATAGTTTCCACAGCCAGATTTGCATGACCATACAGACGTTTGCCGTCGGCAGATTCCTTGCGAACTGTTACGTAGTCGGCTGCAAACAGACAGGGGAAGCGATAATCATTGACCCAGGATTTGACAGCAACCTAGAAGCTGAGAAAATCTTCAACTCAATAGTCGAGAACAAGCTGACCCCGAGACTCGTAGTAAACACGCATGGGCATCCAGACCACACATGCGGAAACGGTCTAGCGAGGGAGAGATTTCGCGTGCCAGTTCTGATTCATGAAAATGACGCGGACATGCTTGGGGCACTTGGCAAGAGCACCACGGAGTCCTTCGGTTTTGAACGTTTTTCGCCTCCCGCAGACAGGTTACTACGAAATGGTGACGTGGTCAGTTTTGGCAAAAAAACCTTGAGAGTGTTTCACACGCCAGGCCACACCCGAGGAAGCATCTGTCTTCTAGGGAAAAAGGAAATCTTCACAGGTGACACGTTGTTTGCAGGTTCGATAGGCAGAACAGACTTTCCCGAAGGCTCAAATACCGAAATGGCTTCGTCATTAAGGAGGATCGTTATCCTGCCGGATGAAGTTGTGGCCTACCCCGGACATGGGGCGCCTACAACAATCGGCGAAGAAAAACAAAGCAATCCGTTCATGAGCCAAATAGGCTCATAAGACGCCCTTGAACAGGTCTTCTTCGCTTGAGATGAACAGCTCACTTGCCTTGCACTTTTCGCAGACGGCAATGACGCCGTCTAAGCCTCTCAGAATTATGACAGGCGTTGCCTCCGTGGCTTGACCCATCAACAGCTCCGCCGTCGCAGCAATCTCATCAGCAACTGCAGTGTTCTTCACCTTAAGAATTTGGCCGAAGAGATCTTTTCTTCCACGGTAGTCTCTGAAAGGTTTGAGCCCAGCCATGCCGATTGCAAAGTTCACCTGCCCACGCCTGAAAGGACGGCTGTATGTATCGCACATGACCACTGCAACGTTTTTGCCTGTCAATTTCTTGATGTCTGCTCTGAGTTTCTCTGCTGATTCGTCAGGGTTTTCGGGCAGAAGGGCATAGTTGCTTCGGCCCTCCACGTTTGACTTGTCTATTCCCGCATTTATGCAGATTAAACCTCGTTTATCCTCAACCAGCAAAATCTCCCGAGAAACCTTCAAGACGCTTCTAGTCTCCCTTAAAACCATCTCGACGAACTTTGGACTTTTCCCGATTCTGTCGGCGATATGTCTGGCCTCTTTTGAGGGCGTGATATCTCTAAGCCGCACGATTCTCCTTTCAGCCTTGGAGAAGATTTTTTGTGCAATGACCAAGATGTCTCCATCTTCGAAATCTAAGCCGTTCCTCTTGGCTGTTTCAACCGTGATTGTTGCTATGTCATCGTCAGCTCTTATTAGAGGAAAATCCTCTAATGCGATGACCATGAAGGTTTTCAAGTGTCTTTCCTCCTAGTTGCGCTTTAGGTTGTTGCGTTGCCCGTTAAATCTGTTGCCTATCCGTACCGCCAACAGCAATTGAAGCCAAGTGAATTCTGAAGGTTTATTATGGATTCATAATGCTTAAGCGAAAACTGGCAGAGGGATACTGTTGGTTAACGACTTGAGTCGGTGCGTAAACATGAAGAAACAAGTGGAATTATTAGCCATTTTGCTCACCCTAGTTGCAGGTATGTTTAGCTTTGCATTCAGAACACTGGTGCCTGCAGCGAAAGCAACTTACGTAGAAGGATACATCACACAGGATACCGTTTGGACTCTCGTGGACAGCCCGTTCGTGCTGTCTAACGATGTTGTAGTCTTTTCAAACGCAACGTTAACGATAGAGCCCAGCGTTGACGTGAAATTTGGAGGCAACTACCGCCTCATCATAGAAGGAAGACTAGTTGCGGATGGCGCCAATGACAGAATCAGGTTCACCTCAAATAAGTATGCGCCTCAAACGGGAGATTGGGATTCAATCGAATTCACAGGAACCCAATTGTCAACACTTGAGAACTGCGTCATAGAATATGGAACGAACGGAATAGCAGCTTCGAGCGGCAATCTGGAGCTCAAGAACAGTACTGTACGGCTTTGCCAGCAAAATGGAATCGTGGTCACAAATGGAAACCTTCTGATCCAAGACAGCAACGTAAGCCTGTGTGTTCAAAACGGCCTAAATGTGACGAACAGCCGTCTAACGGCCGAACGTAATCTGATAATGCAAAATGGCATCTATGGCATGTTGTTTTCTGGCAACAACGATGCATTAGTCCGTTCGAATTTGATAATAGCCAACAACGGAGGCGTAGCCCTTACAGGAAACGTTACCACAGGAGTAAACATAGATCAAAACACAATCTCAGCAAACTCGGGAAACGGAGTGCTGATTGATGCAGATGCACATAGCGACATTGCTATCACTAATGACACTATTGCGTCAAACAAGAATGGTCTGTATGTCTCGACATTAACGAGCACCTACGTATCAGGAAACACCATCGCATTCAACAGCGAAAACGGATTCTTTTACGAGAAAGGAAGCCACACAACATATCGCAATGACATATACGGCAACATCGCAGGGATGGATGCTGACCCTAACGCAACCGTGAATGCAGAATATAACTATTGGGGAGATGGCAGTGGCCCTTACAACGTTTCGCTAAACCCTACAGGCAGAGGAAATAATGTTGGCGGACACGGAGGGAACATTGATTTCTTGCCGTTCTTGACGAGACCAATCGGATACGTCAATGTAAGACCTACGGCGAGTCTCGTAACAGACAGATTCTTGATTCCACCGAACGAGACAGTCATGTTCTTCGCAACCAACTCGTCTGATGAGGGACATGTGGACAGATACCTCTTCGATTTTGATGATGGAAACAGCAGCGGCTGGACTACACTCTCGGTTTTCACACACAAATATTCCTCGACAGGGACATATCACGCGAATTTGACCGTGATGGATGACTTCGGCGCCGTAAGCTACAAAGCGACAGTGACGTTGAGCGTTCAGAACCTTCCAACACTATATGCAACTGTAGATGTAGACAAGATTATAGCGAATGAGGGAGAAAGCGTTTCAGTTCTGGTTCACGTGTCAGACGGCACAAACGCAGTGGCAAACGCTAGCGTAACGGCTTTCTCTGTAAGAGACGGAAACTTCTCACCTTTGTCTGGATTCACTGACGAGACAGGCAATTTTGCCATGACTTTCACGACTCCAAACGTTGCTGATGTAACGAACGTTAGGATAGTGACAAGGGCGTCCAAAACAGGGTATGCTGACGGCTCAGGCTATACGTATCTACAGGTCCTGCCAAACCTCTTCGTTCAAGTAAGCCCAAGCTCATATACGGTGAAGTCCGAAGAATCAGCCTCGATCACCATCAACGTAAGGAGCAATGGTCAGCCAGTCACCAACGCCTACTTGACCTTTTCTTCCAACAATGGAAACCTCTCTTCTACAACAGGAATCACAAATTCAGATGGCATGTTTTCTCTCGTGTTCACTGCTCCCATGACTACACAGACTTTGACAAGTACTATTATGACACAAGCTAGGAAAGACAAGTTCATCGACGGCTCGGGAAACGCCACAATAACCGTGGAACCCAAGATACTTAGTGTCGAGGTGTCTTCAGCATCGAGCGTTGCACTTTCTGAAACGACAGTAAACGTGACTGTACACGTTGTGTACGAGACTACCCCCATTGAAGGGGCGCTCTTAGGCATGATGGTTGAGAACGGCAGTATCTCCACGACCGCTGAACTGACAAACATTGATGGTTTTGTTTCTTTCGCTTTTGTCACGCCAGCAGTCAAGACTCAGACTCCTATTATCCTGATCGCTAACGCCTCAATGTACGGATACGCAGATAGTCAAGGCCAAACCACAATAACAGTCAACCCTAAGACGTTCAAAGTCACCGTACAAGTGAACCCGAACGCTACAGTAACCGGAGAACTGGCAAACGTCTACGTGAATGTCACATGCAATGAAGATGGAAAGCCAGTCTCAGGAGCTTGGATTGCGGTCTCCAGTTTTTATGGCAACTTCTCAGAAGCAGGCAAAGCGACCGACACAGATGGCAAGTGCGCATTCCTATATTACACGCCTCAAACAACGGCGCAGATCACCGTGGTCGTAATAGCCAACGTAAGCAAGAGCGGATACGTGGATGCTGGGAGCTTCAATACAACTACGGTGAACCCGATGCCAACCATAGAGGTTGCAGGTGGTTTTCCGTGGGCAATATTGCTGGCGGTAGTAATTCCGGTAGTTGTCGCGGTGGTCGTTGTTGTCTTGATCAAGTTGAAGATCATCACGATATCCTCCAAAGAAGAAGACTAGGATGTATGTAGGGCGTCATGAGACACAATATTTAATAGATCGAACATATCAATATAAAGAGCACAGGAGAACTACAATGACACAGTTGCGGCTTAAAGGATCACTTGCAAAGCTGAGAAAAGTCCGCATCAAGATCAATTTTGGGAAGCACGAACAAGTGGCCATTCCACCACCACCGCCAAAACCTGTTCCCAGAGGGTTCAAAATCGTTGACAAGTATCCACTTTACGAACCTTTTGCGCATGTGGCCATAGCCCAGAATCCCAAGACAGGCGAATACAAGTACATACTGGACGAACTTCAACTCGATCCTCTGGAGAGAAGCGTCTACAACAGGATTCTAGACATTCTGCTTGCAGAAATAGAGTCGCCGAAAGAGGAGATTGCTGATCCTAGGAAGTTCTTCGCTGAGGAGGCAAAGAACATCGTTGACAAGTATAGAATCAGCCTCGGTTGGCTACCCGACGTTTCATGGTATAAAATTCTTTATCATGCAGAAAGAGATCTTGTGGGCTTTGGCCAAATCGACCCCTTGATGCGAGACCCGAACATTGAAGACATTTCATGCGACGGAGTCACCAAGCCGGTTTACATTTGGCACAGGAATTTCGAAAGCCTTGAGACAAACATCGAGTTTGAAAGCGATGATGAACTCGACAACATGGTTGTTAAACTTGTTCACATGGCCGGAAAGCACGTGAGCTCGGCCTTCCCAATCGTGGATGCCTCGTTGCCAGGCAAGCATAGGCTTGCGGTTTGCTATAGGCGTGAGGTTACGCCTTTCGGAACTGCTTTCACCATTAGGAAGTTCAGGGAAGATCCTTATTCAATGATTGACCTGATAAACATTGGCACTTTCTCGGAGGAGATGGCAGCCTATTTCTGGATGTGCCTTGAAAACAGGGCCTCAATAATGGTCTTGGGAGGCACAGCTGCAGGAAAAACCACTGCCCTGAACGCTCTGGCCTGCCTAATCAAGCCAGGAAACAAAATCATAACGATTGAGGAAACGGCAGAACTCAACTTGCCACATGATAACTGGATCTCGCTTATCGCACGTCAAAGCTATGGTTTAGGCGGCAGCAACGTCGGCGAGGTGGCACTTTTTGACCTCGTGAAAACCTCGATGAGACACAGGCCTGACATTCTCATAGTAGGTGAGGTAAGGGGCCAAGAAGCTTACGTACTCTTCCAAGCCCTGGCTACAGGCCACGGAGGCATGGCCACTATGCACGCCGAAAACGTGGACTCAGCCATCAAACGTCTGACACAGAAACCTATGGAAATCGCTCCAGCTTACATTCCGCTGATGAACATCATAATGTCGATCCAGAGAGTTCACCTCATAAAAGGCACTGAAAAGAAAGCCTATAGGCGAGTAATGAACGTCAGCGAGATCGCTGACTTCGAGGACTATAGGTCTGTCTTCAAGTGGCATCCAGCAAAAGACGAACATCTGCCAACGTTCGATAAAAGTGTTCTTCTGTCTTCAATATCTGAGAGGGTGGGCACCAGCAGGAAGGACTTGCAGGTTGAGATTGACAGGCGCAAAGATGTTTTGCACTGGATGCGCGAACGCAACATTCGAAGCTACAAAGATGTGGCCGCTATAATCGCGGAATATTCTGCGAGGCCAAAGCAGATCTACGAGAAAATTCTGGCCGGAGAAGAGGTGAAACCTGTTGCAGTTACTGGAGACACTTGAGGCGTGGTCGTTTCGCCTCTTCGGAAGACTGGCACCTTCCTTCCTGAAGCACGTCTTTGAATTCAAGGATTACTTGGAACGAGCAAAAATCAAGATATACCCTGAAACATACGTCTCCTTGATGTTTTTGCTTGCAGCGTTGACTCTGCCTTTTTCTGTGGCGGCGATAGTGATCGTGGCCATCTATGGTTTTCTGCCTATATTGTTCTTGGTTCCGTTGCCTTTCTACGTGATGATAGGTTTTCTAGTGATTCCTATTTCAAGGGCTAGCGACAGAGCCAGCAATCTGGAAAGAGAGATGCCATTCGCAGCAGCCTACATCAGCGTTATGGCTTCTGGTGGTATAGCACCGTACACGAGTTTCAAAAGGCTTTCCGCAGTTGAGTTAATGCCTGCAATGAGAAGCGAGGCAAGGGAGATAATAAAGGACGTAGAAATCTTCGGCATAGACCCGCTCTCAGCCGTGGAAATCGCAGCCAAAAAGAACCCTCTGGATGTGTACAAAGACTTTCTAGCTGGCTATGCCTCCACAGTCATCATAGGCGGCGACATAGGCCACTTTCTTGAAAGAAAGGCAGAGGACATATTCAAAACCAGAGCGATGCGCGTCAAAGCCGCCGCCGAGAGACTCGGCATGCTTCTGGAAACCTTCATCATCGTAATGGTCTTGATGTCACTTTGCTTTTACATCCTGTTCAGCGTCGAATCCATCTACAGTGTTGGCATGGGACTGTCTTCAGGCATAATCCTCTACACGTACTTGTTCACACCTATGCTTTCAATGATGTTCATTTACTTGGCGCACAGCATGCAACCCAAGACACCTGTCGTCGAGATGCGACCATACAAAGTCTTCGGAGCCTGCAGCGCCATCGCAATAGCGCTGTTCCTGCTCCTCACGAACTTCATGGGATTTGTAGAAATCGGTTTCCTCAGCCCAATCCAGAAGATAGTGGACCTGCCCATAGCGATCGCAATAGCATTGTTTGTCGCAACCGCGCCTGCAGCCGTCGTCTACACTAGGTTGGCATCAAAGAGAATCAGCACCGAAGCTGGAATCAACAGCTTCTTGAGAGACTTAACGGAGGTCAGAAAGACCGGTCTATCTCCGGAAAAATGCATCGAGAACCTTGCCCGCCGTGACTACGGCGAGTTCAGCAAAGAAGTGCGCAAGATAAGCTCAGAAATCTCGTGGGGAGTTCCAGTGAGGAAAGTGATATTGGACTTCCTGAAACGGACAAAAAGCTGGATGACGCAGATTATTATGTTCTTGCTTGTTGAAACGATAGATGTCGGTGGTGGCACAATTGCGATGATTGAGTCGCTGGCTAGGTTTAACAATCTGACTCAGGAAGTTGAAAAGGAGAAGAAGATGGCTGTCCGCCCCTACATATTGATGCCTTACTTTGCGGCAATCCTCCTCGTTGCCACAACATCGATGATGATTGGATTCACGTCAGGAACTCTCGGCGTCGCTGAAACAGGCCAGCAAAAAGATCTAGGCCCCATGATAACCATCTTCAATACATCATGCATTTTCCACAGCTACCTAATTGGTCTAGTTGCAGGCAAAATCAGCGAAGAATCCATCGCAGCAGGCTTCAAACACGCATCACTACTTGTAATAATCGCTGTCGCAGCTGCGAAACTCGTGCCGATGTTCATAAAATTCTAGCAGGAGGAAAAATGACGAAGAACGGAGCCTCGCTATACCGCTTAAGAAGAGACAGAAAAGCAGCCAGCCCTGCCATCTCTTCAGTAATCTTGACAAGCGCGGTTGTAGTCCTCCTCCTCGTCACAGTCGCCTTTTCAAACAACTTCCTGAACGCCAGAATGGCTGAGAACGAGTTCAGCGCCATGAAGCAGTTCATGCAGACGACCGGACTTCAGATGGATGATGTTGCATGGACTATTGGACGGACTCAAACGGTTCGTTACGCCAGCAGGTTTGGCTTCGTCAATTTTGAATCGTTGGCCTTGAACTACAGTGTCTACGTGGACAAAGGGTCTGGATACATTTTTCTCGCCAGCTTCAGCACGGGCATTATCCTTTTCAACATGCCAGTCAGCAAGTATTCAATCGGCAACAACTACCATGAACGATTACTGCCTGCGGGAGATCGTTCATTTCTGCAAAAGGGAACCTCGGCCCCGGTGTGCCACGTGTACGTGATCGAGAAAGTGCCGATGAACGATGGTAGCTACATAAGAGTAGTTGCTGCACCTTCAGTGAGAATGCTGAATTCAACGATTTCAATCAACGGTGAAGTGAAGGACTATTTCAAGTTCTATATGCCTATTCTGAACTCGGGAACGCACCCGCGTAACTCACAGTCGATAACTCTCGTGGGAAATACTGTTTCAGCCAATACGGAAAGTGGAGTCAACAAGATCAAGATTCACTTGTATATGCCGAAGACCAGTCTGGGATTTGATCAGGACTTCTTCCGTTTTGATAGCATTGAGAAGGAAATTGATGTTCCAGATGGTTCCATCATGCAATTCTACACTGGAGAGGTGGTGGTCTCGTTAGGGCTACACATATAGCCTTGACAGGAGAGGATTATGAATGCCGCATGTAACAATTGAATATGTAATAATGCTTCCAGTTCTGATATTGCAGATATTCCTCTTCCCCATGACCGCAAACTGGCTGATGAACGTATGGGTAGATTCGCGTATCTTTAGGCCCGAAATAATTCAAAAAAATTCTTGACATTCTCTCTTGCTTAAATT
>CAYGYI010000039.1:0-10659 GCA_964354055.1 uncultured Candidatus Bathyarchaeia archaeon
AGCCAAGTCTAGGAGCCATCTTTGGAAAGCAGTCGCGAACAAGAGGCTTCCGTCACTACTATCATCTAGATGCCACCAAGCAGATTAGAGACACAGTTGTTCCAAGCGGTTTTGAACTGCGTCTCATAAACGCTGGCTTGTTAGCCGATACTACTCTAGAGAATTTGCACGAGGTTGTTGAGGAAATGCAGTCTGAGAGGCTATCTGTTGAGGATTTTCTTCAGAAGAGCTTCGGTCATTGCACTGTTCACGGCAAAGAAATCGTTGGCTGGTGCATGTCCGAATACAACACTGGTCATCGTTGCGAGCTTGGCATAGCTACCATTAAGAAGTTCCAGAGAATGGGCATTGCCACAATGACAGCCACAGCCGTCATCAAACACGCCCAAGCACAAGGCATAACCGATGTCGGCTGGCACTGCTGGGCAAACAATAAACCTTCCATAGCTACCGCACAGAAGCTAGGCTTCACAAAGAAACACGAATATCCAGTGTACGTGATTTCTCTGAAGTCGAGACCAGCTGATTTCTGAAGCCAGTCGGTGCATTCCAAAAAAGCATGAACTACTATCCTTCTGTTTGAAGAAATATCTTAGCTCCGCACCAGTGGCACTCCGCTAGGTGCATGCTGACAGGTTTGCCGCATTTGCAGCATCGCCATTTCTTTTCCTCTTTTCTAAGCCACTCATCAACTCTGCCCGCCTTGATCATGTTCAGGTTATCAGTCAAGCTCTCGCCACGCTTTAGACACGAACCAGCCAGATTACGGAACTGCTCGCAGCTAGGATATTCGCTGCACTCGTGACAGAAGCTCAAACCTCTGGCTTCTTGGCACTTGACTATCCTGCAGTTTTTGCCCCACTCCCCATTCCGTGAGTTCCAGCCGTCTTTGGCAACGGTCTGGCAGCCCTCACAACGAATCTCTTGTGGCGTGCACTTCTCGTTCTCAGCAACCTTTCGTCGTAGCTTCTCCGAAGCTTTTCCAGCCCGATAGATTATGCAGGAGCCGTAGTAGAGTCCACATCTGCCTACAAGATTCCTGTCAACCATGACTAATCATCGCTAACGGTCTTCTCAGGCGTATGCTCTGTCTTGCCGTAACCTCTCCTTATAGGCCTCGACATCAGGATCAGGAACGTTAATGCGACTATCCAGAACGTGCAGTCTACGGTAAAGTCAAGAAGTCTGTAGCTTTCGCCTGCAGCTTGCTCGGTGATCCTCCAGATGAACGGAAAACCGTAGTAGTGACCGTAAACCGACACGCTCCCTGGCCTGTTCTCCACAAAGCCAGACACCAAAGCTACGCAGATGCCAACAGTGAACACGAAAACCCAAACATGCCAACCGCTGAACCTCAAAGCACCAACCCACAACCCTAAACTAAAACCAACTGACATAAAACTTTCGCAAACATCAAAAACACGAAAAGAACCTTGAGGGCAGAACTCGTATCGGTTTCTCCTCGACGCGATAACGTTCAAAAACGAGTAAGATGAAAGGGAGCCGAAAACACAAGTTTCTCACTGCGCGCGAGGACTTGACAGCCAAAATGCGAGAGAGCAGTGCCTATTTTTTTATTGGAAAAAGGCCACAGACTCTTTCGAATAGCGCAGTAACTCTTAACTTGCTGCGCAAAGATAGTCTTGGGAAATCGCTTAGCAGCCTACCTAGTCCGTGCTACGTATGGGCAAGTACACTTTGGTCATAACCGAGAAACCTGATGCCGCGCAGAGAATAGCCTCGGCGCTTGACCTGAACCAGAAGGCGAAGAGACTGACAGATCACAGAGTGCCTTTCTATGTGGCCCAGCGAGACCGCGAAATCGTGGTAGTCCCAGCTTTGGGCCATCTCTACACTGTGGCCGCTGAAAAAAGCGGACGTGATTACTATCCAGTTTTTGCCTTCAAATGGGTGCCCAGGCATGTTGCAGAGAAAGGCACGGAACGAATCCGCGTATGGTTGGAGGTCATCTCGAAACTAGCAGAAGACGCTGACACGTTCATCGACGCCTGCGACTACGACATCGAAGGAAGCATCATCGGCTACAACATACTCAAATACGCCTGCCAAAACAAGGAACACGTAGCAAAACGCATGAAATACTCCACCTTAACAAGGCAGGAACTGGAAAAATCATACGACGAGCCGCTGCCTCAGTTGGATTTTGCGTTGATAGAAGCTGGACTCGCCAGGCACGAGGTAGACTGGCTCTACGGCATAAACCTCACCAGAGCACTAACCATAACCGCGAAACACTGGAGCGGCCAGTACACTACACTGAGCACAGGGAGAGTCCAAGGCCCCACGCTCAAGTTCCTAGCAGTAAGAGAGAAAACAATCAAGACTTTCGTACCGACGCCTTACTGGCAAGTCAAAGCTCATATCGACATAGACGGACAAACCCTAGAAGCCCAATATGAGAAGGAAAAGATCGAAACAAGAAAGGAAGCGGAAGCCATACTCAACGCCTGCAAGAGAAGCGACGGCAAAGTTGAGAAAATTGAGGTCAGGCAGTTTTTGCAGCCTCCGCCTCTGCCCTTTGATTTGGGTGCTCTGCAAAACGAGGCTTACCGCCTGTTCGGATACACGCCCAGACGTACAGCACACATAGCGCAACAACTCTACCTAAATGCATTGATATCCTACCCAAGAACAAGCAGCCAGAAGCTCCCGTCAGCAATAGGCTACGAAAACATACGGAGAAACTTGTCCAGATCTTCACAGTACAAGGCAATCGCCACGGAACTCCTCGCAAAACCGCAACTCAAACCCAACGAAGGAAAAAGAGAAGATCCGGCGCATCCAGCCGTCTACTCAACCGGCAACCTGCCCGAAAGATCGCTGGACACTTCTGAAAGAAGAATCTGGAATCTAGTCGTGAGGAGATTCATGGCTGCTTTCGGCGAACCTGCTACAAAACAAGACATGAAGGTTCACATCAACGTCAATGGTCACTGTTTCCATCTTCAAGGAAGCCAAACTCTAAGGGAAGGCTGGATACGCTTCTATGCGCCCTATGCTAAATGCGAAAAAACTACTCTACCATCGATGAAGGAAGATCAATCCGTCGTCGTCAGCGATGTAAACATTGAGGACAAATTCACTAGGCCACCTGCCCGCTACAATCCGGCTAGTCTACTCAGAAAAATGGAGCAGCAAGAAATAGGAACCAAAGCGACAAGAGCCGACGTCATACAGACGCTTTATGACAGAAACTACGTTCAGGACGAAAAGATAGCTGTCACAGATTTGGGATTCGAAGTTCTCGACGTTTTAGAGAAACACTGTCCGTCGGTGGTTTCGATAGGCCTCACGAGAGAGCTTGAAGAAAGAATGGAAAAAATACGGACAGGCAACGAGAAGAGAGAAAATGTCCTCACAGAAACCGTTGAAATCCTCAAGCCAGTACTAGCGAAAGTGAAGGAAAACGAGAAAACGATCGGCGAACAGCTAAGCAATGCCGTAAGAAACGCAAAAGCAGAAAAGCGAGTTGTCGGTGCTTGCCCGGTCTGCGAGACTGGAAAGCTTATGATTTTGTATTCTAGGAAGACCGGGAAGAGGTTCGTCGGATGCGGGAACTTCTTTAAAGGACTATGCAAGGCGTCCGCGCCGCTTCCGCAACAGGGCGCAGTGAAGCCGCTTGGGAGAGGTTGCCACGCGTGCAGCTGGCCTCTGGTTCAGGTGACGATGAAGGGTAAACGTCCATGGAGGCTGTGCCTGAATCCAGAATGTCCACTGAAAAAGGAGCCGCGAAAGAAATGAGTTGTCAGACATGCGGCAGAGAGGCCGAAAAAGGCGACTACTGCAGACTTCATGCGAAGGCCTATGAGAGCATAAAGAAGAAATATGAAGAGTGGAGAAAAGCTCTGGGCATCTCGTGGAAAGAGTATTTAAGGGAGATTGCCAAGAATCCCTTAACAGGAGAATGGGCCCGCGAAGTGGCTGAACACCTGAACAAAACTGGAGAAGAACACGATGTCGAACAAAGTTAAGAAAACAGTCTCATCAACATCCTATTCCATGACCAAACTGTACAGGCGAATTTCAACGACGAAACCGTCAACCCTCATTCTCTCGATAATTGCCATTTCATTCGCCATATTCCTTTTCGGCGGAGGCCTGTACGACATCATAATGAAGCCTCTTCCAGCAGTCTACTACCAAGGAAGATTTCTGCTGATATATCCGCAGTTGTCAGAGCAATTCGTAAGCGACAGCCTTGTGTCGATGATCCTGTATGCCTTCGGCATAATTGGACTTGTTAGCATGTACCAGAGCACGAAATATGCCTACAAACCGAGGCAGGCCTACATGATGTTCACAGTCGGCCTCGTTCTGCTCTTGATAGCCTACATAATGCTAGAAGTCACGATACAGCTCAAACTCAGCCAAGGCGGTTAAACAAGCTACCAAGGATTGTTTTTCAACCCAAGCTTATAGGCGCCAATGTTTGTCAGCAGATGCACTGGAGGAGTTATTATCAACACAGCCAATGCAAGCTCCCATGAAAACGCTGGCAAGTAAAGCGGAAGCGCAGACACAAGGGCGCCGACGACGAAATCTACTTGGTCAACGACGGGTAGTAAGTGTCCTGGCGCGATTCCTAGCCTGCGTTTCATGAACGCTCCAGTTAAGTCGCCAAGTAAAGCGCCCAGCGAGAGCATAATGCCGAACGGCATAGGGTAGCCGAAGATCATGCTTTCCAACAATCCTACTCCTGTACCAATCATGAGTCCAAAGAAGAACCCTCTGAAAGTCTTGTTTTTGCCAAAGACGGGTTTTCCGTCGAAGAAGGTTTTTCCGAAATCTATCGGAAAGCCGCCCCCGGCAAGCACAGGCGCAGCGTTAGCACAATAGGCTGGGAATATGAACTTCAATGCTTCAGCGACTAACAAGACAACGTCCATTTTCGCAACTCATCAAAGATTTATGCAATCGTGTATTCCTGTCTCATCTATTTTTAGGTCGAAAGTATGCGATTGTGTGTCTTTTGTGTTTTTCTCCATGACTGCTTGGATTACGCTTGGTGCTTCAGTAGGTTTCAGGCAGATTATGGTGTCTGCCCAGAACTTCATGACTCTTGTGCCTACTGGTTCTACGCTTACGGTGTCACTGTTGAAGACGCTCCGCACTTGGCTCGTCAACAGCACTGCGATCCTATTGACTCTTGAGAACTGGGCTAGGACTGCAGCCTGTCTGTTCAGCTCACGGTTAAAATCAAACGCCTTGTTCGGGTGCTCTGCAACTCTCAAACGGTAGAGCGATGTCAGAGTGTCAACGACCACTAGACCAGACTTCTTAGTCACATAGTCTTCTAGACTGTCCACTACTGTGGATTGCTCACGAAAGTCTGTGGGTCTCATGAGGATTATTGTTTTAGCAATTTCCTCGAATCGCTCAGAAGTGATCTGTGAGAGTCTTAGAACGGAGAAAGAGCCATCACAATCCACGAACAGGGTCTTATAGCCTTGCTGGGCGCAACTGACAGCGCATTGCATAGCCAGCGTGGTTTTTCCCGTCTCCGCTTCACCGTAAATGAGGCTTACACTCTCTGCAGACAGACCGCCTTCTAACATCTGATCAATTGAAACGCACCCTGTCCGAATCTTCTGAAGATTTGCCATCTGCATCAATGAATATAAACTGCGGAACCAATAATTTGCTTTGCGCAAAAACACAGGAAAAATTGGAAGGCCACATGGAACCAAGAATTGCTGTCATTACAACATCCGGAAAAGCCTACTACCTGCTTGTGGATGGGCTCAAGAAGAAAAACGTACCTTTTTTGAGTCTGACCCCCAAAGACTCTATCCCTATCGAAATCAAGGCTGTAATCACCACCCAAGAAGAACGTCAACTCATAAACCACGAGAAAGTTCTCGTCTACAATGATGGAAGCTCACCAGAGCCTGTGATAAACGAAGCGCTACAGGCAGTGGAAGGAAAAGAGTATTATGAAAGAGTCATCATAGGAGTAGACCCGGGAGAAGTTTTCGGATTGGCGGTTCTTGCAGACGGGAAAGTCATCGAAACAGGAAACTGCTTCAGCGTTCAGGACACGGCGAACAAAGTAAAGAGCATCTTGAAGAACCTCGAAAAAACTTCGGTGACGACAGTTACGATCAAGGTGGGTGACGGAGTTCCGACATGCAAGGAAAAGCTTCTGCTAATCCTCGATAAAGTACTGCCTCCGCAGATCATGTTGGAAAGTGTGAGCGAAGCAGGCACAAATCGCGCCCTGAACGAAACGAAACATAGAAGAGGGCTTAGAGACATTGTTTCAGCCATCAAAATAGCGGGGAGAAGCGGACGAAGTTTTCCACGGAGGAAAATAGATGAACAAGACAGTTGAGAAAGGCAAAACCCTGATAATAGATGGCCCTGCATCGGCGACCTTGGCTTCGGGCAAAGCGGAAGTTTTCGGCTCTACGATGTCAGGCACAAGCAAGATAATTATTCGCGAAGGCAAAAGGTTACCTTTCACGGTCGACGAGAATGCTGAATTCAACGTCTCCCTAGGCGCCGGAGCCACAGCCGAGGAGATTGACGGGAACACAATCCCCCAATCGTGGATCAGAGCATTTGACGAACTTCTAGCCTCCTCAGGAAAGCCCGTTTCCGCGTTGGTTCTGGGCGCAGTTGATTCTGGGAAATCAAGCTTCTGCACATACATAGCCAACAGGCTGCTCCGTGAAAAACGCAAAGTTGCTGTACTAGACGGAGACTTGGGCCAGTCAGACATTGGACCACCGTGCACTGTCGCCTACACGTTCGTTACGAGACCAGTAACGGACTTGTTCAACCTGAACACCAAAAGCGCCGTCTTCGTCGGAGTGACTTCGCCAAGCACCGTTATCAACAAAGTGGTCGAAGGCCTTGCAGCACTGAAAGAAGGCATACTAGCCAATAACCCAGACTTCATAATTGTGAACACCGACGGCTGGATTGACGAAGAGGACGCTGTCTACTACAAGATAAAACTTGTCGAGGCACTCAACCCAGACGTGATCTTCTACATCCAAAAGAAAGACGAATTGAGCACCATCTTGAACGCTCTTGAAAAATTCCGAAAAATCGCAATCGAATACCCCGCCGCGATAGGACAGAGAAGCATGGAGAAACGCAAAAACCTGCGCGAACTTGGATATACCAAGTACCTGCGGAATTCCAAGGTTCAGTCTCTTCCGCTGAGCTGGCTGAAAGTTGAAGAGAGTGACGTTTTCGGCTTGAATAGCGGTCGAGAAAATCCTAGGAGAGCAGCGAAAATCCATGCGCTACTGGGTATGAAGCCGTTGCATTTCGTCGAATTGAAGGACAAGATCAGCGTGATCATAGGCAAGAGCCGTTGGATCGACGCAGAAAACCTCAAGAAGGTTGAAGAATTCACGAAGAAGAAAGTCGTAATCATCAGAAAAGGCGAAGAACAAGGGATACTTGTGGCGGTCCATGATGCTAAGCGCAAGTTTCTAGGGATAGGCATCCTGCAGGAGATCGACTATCTGAGGAAGACGTTGAAAGTTTCCACACCCGTTGCGAGCGAGATTGGGATAGTGGTGATGGGAAAAGTGAGGGTAGACAAGACCTTGAAAGAAATTCCTTCTTTTTCTGAGGAACACGATTTCTCTTCGCTTAGACGGCTTTTTTAAAGAAGAGACCCAGCTCTTCTGTTATGACGCCATCTTCGTCAGGCAGAACCTTAAGGTTCTCACGTATCCACAAGGGCAAGAAGCTCTGATTGTAGACCGTGGCGAAGCGCTGATCGAGAAAGACCATGGCACCCATGTCTTCCAGCGTGCGTATCGGCCTGCCTGCAGCCTGTGAAGCCTTCTTCATGGCTGGCAAAACATAGCCATATTCACGTCCTAAACTTGGAAAGCATTTTTCGAAGTAGTTGATTTGCGCTTTGACCTTTGGCGTCGGTTCTGCGTAGGGAATGCCCACAATGGCTACCGAGTTCATTTGGTTGCCTGGGAAGTCCACACCTTCCGACGACCGCCCGCCCTGCACTCCGAGAAGCACGGCGCCTTCATCGTCAGCGTGAGCTTTGAAATCTGCTACCATTCTCTCGTTTTCTTTGGAATTCATGCCTCGACGTTCGTTGAACAGGGGTCTGTCCAACATGTTTTCTAAACCCGCATTCAGCAGGGCATTCAACACTTCAAAAGAAGCGGCAAAGATGCCCGTGTTTGCAGGCGTATTATGCACGACTTCCCCTATTCGCTCTATGATTTTGCCGTACATTTCAGGTGTTCTTCGTTCCATTGCCGTGGTCACGCCACAGCTTATGAGAGGCAGCACATGTTCTTTGGGGAAAGGCGAAGGCACGACGCATTGAATCGTATTGTCTGGAAGCTTCGTTATCCTCGCGTAAGCCTCCAATGGCTGCAGAGTCCCAGACATAACCACGTTAGAGTAGACCGATGCGAAAACAGGGGCTGTGATCTTCGACGGATCTAGGGCCACTATTTCAAGCTTGGCCGTAGATGTGCCTCTCTTTGAAGTGTATCTGCTGATTACGTTTACGAAGGACTCGTCTTCAGCCGTGTCTACCCATCGCTGGAGAAACTCGCTCATCCCATGAATGTATGAACGGGGATTCTTGCCTTCGGCAAGGAGACCACGTCTAATAACGTTGCCAGCGTTACTCAAATGCTCAAAGAAAGAAGAAGGCTCTTCAATTCCAGCTTTTTCCTTGACAAGCTCGGTCATGAACTCGGAAGGAACCAACGCTTCTTTGCCGACTTTTGCTGCGGTCTGCTCGATTTCGTTTCTGACAACTTCTGCGAACACTGCAATGTCCTTGTGCCCGTATTTCTTTGCCTCTGTCTCTGCTTGTCTCACCACGAACAAGGTGAGGCGGCTGCTGGCAATGTCTATCGCTGTCTCAGGAAGATTATGTGCTTCGTCGATGACAAGTATAATTTTGTCAAGCTGGGTGTTCAAGCTCTTAAGGAATACGCGACGTATGATAGGGTCAAAAACGTAAAGATAGCTCAGAGCGATCACGTTTACACTAGGTAGTACAGACTTGACAAGTTCGTATGGACAAAAGCCCTTCTTGTGACAAAGTCTTTGGATGTCCGCGGCTTTGTATGGTTTTGACGTAATTTGCTGCTGAAGTAGCGAATACTCGTCCTCTTTCTCCTCAATGTTCTGGTAGTACGGACAACGCTTCTTGGCCCTCATTAATTCGCAGATGTCCCAGAAGGCTCGAATGTCTACTGCGTATCTTGTTACGACGTGATTGAGACATACTTCGTGGCGTCCGCGGATCGAGATGCATGATACAGGCTGCCTTTCGGAAATCGCCTGCAACTCTTCAATCACGCGATCGTGCTGGCGGTGCGTTCTGGCCACGTAGAGGATCTTAAGCTTCTTTTCTATCGCCGCAGGCAGACAAGCAGACAACGCAGCCACGGTCTTTCCAAGACCGTTGCTTCCTTCAACCAATACTGAGCGGCCATCTTGGACAGCCTCGAAAACTGTCGTGATGAAATCATCCTGATAGGGCCTCACCTCAGCATATGGAAAGTACGCGGCAACCTCTTCGCTCAGTTCAGTCATTTCTATCCCGCAACTGCTTTGAGGAGCAATGTCTGCTTACCGGGCATTGATCGCACAAAGGTTTTCTGGCTTTGCAGTATTTTCTGCCGTGAGAAATCAGCATCACATGAACAAGTAGATAGTCTTTTGGGTCATAGGCCGACTGGAGCGATTTGCGAACTGACTCGTAGTTCCCATTAGTTGGAGCTAAACTCAGTCGTTTTGCCACACGATTGACGTGCGTATCGACGGGGATCGTGGATTTTGCGGCGCTGAATAGGAGAACGACATCAGCCGTTTTGGGGCCAACGCCGGGCAGACGAAGCAGCGTGTTTCTTGCCTCTTCAAGAGGACGTTGCAGTACGCTGCTCAGGTCCCCGTGATATTCTTCGAGAACTATCTTGGATACTTGTTTTATTGCTCTTGTCTTGTTTCGGTATAGGCCGGCTAACTCTCAAGCATTGCTCTATCTCTCTTGTTTTGGCTTTCGCGAGCACTTCGGGGGTTATTTCGAACCGCTTCGAGAGTTTTTCGAAGGCTCTCGCGGTGTTTCTGTCTGCAGTGTTCTGTGAAATAATTGTCGCTATCAAAGTCTTGAATGGGTCTTTGGTCGACGTTATCCATTTGGGCATCGTGAACGTCCTGCGCAGCTTGTTCAGAATTGTCTGCGGTCGGTTGTCAGCCATTTGTCACTTCGCCTTTTGAAAATGATAAATAGTGATTGCATGAAGCTATAAATAGGCAATGGAGACCTCGAGGATGGAACGTGCAAAGGTTGTAAAGGGCGAAATTATCGAGCAGAACATACATTTTCTAGCAGTTTACTTGGAGTCAAAGAATTCATGTTTTGTTCTGCTGAGCGAGAAAGAAGACAAGTTGGGAACGTTAGCGATTGCCGTTCCAAAACCAAAAGATCTTCTAGGAACTCCTTCGTCATCGATTTTACTCGGCGACAGAAACACGAGTTCTACACGCATGTTCGCAGAGTATTTGGCTTCAAGAAAAGGAAAGATAGCATTGGTTTCCACATATCTGGAGACAACAGATGAGATGCGAGCTCAATCGATCTTCATGAAGCTAATTGAAAAAGTCACCCATGCAGAACCCGAAAGAGAA
>CAYGYI010000040.1:0-406 GCA_964354055.1 uncultured Candidatus Bathyarchaeia archaeon
CCCTCGCCGCATTTAACGATTCACCCTCAACCGTCAAACGCACCATAGGCTCGGTTCCCGAAGCTCTGACTAAAACCCAGCCCTCACCCAAAGCCAAGCGAACACCGTCAACCTTTGAGAAATCCCTGAACTTCGGAAAAGCCCGCTTAAGTCTCTCGCCTGCCTTCGCAACAACGCCATATTTCGCCTCGTTCCCGCAGGCCACGTTCTCTCGCAGCGTGGGAAACGAAGGTACACCAGCCACAAACTGTGAAAGGCTCTTGCCCTCATCCTCCAATGCCTTCAAAAGCAGAACCGACGAAAGAATACCATCAGGACAATTATGGTAGCTCGGATGAATCCAAGCGCCACAGGGCTCACCCCCGAACACTGCCTCGTGCCTTTTCACGGCTTCGGAGATATACAC
>CAYGYI010000040.1:416-10624 GCA_964354055.1 uncultured Candidatus Bathyarchaeia archaeon
TACACATCACCCACCTTCGTTCTAACAACCTTCCCGCCCTGCGCCTCCACCATCCTCTCAACACACATGGACGCCTCCACACTAGTCACCACGACACCTCCGCCTGCTCTGCCCACAGCATACGCGCCATAAGCCGCCAAAACACGATCAAAATCCACAAAAACGCCCTTACCATCAACAAAAGCCGCCCTGTCACCATCACCATCATAACCCACGCCCAAATCAGCGCCAAGCTGCCTCACAACCTTAGCCAGAAAATCCAAAGACCCAGCATTAGGCTCAGAACTCCGCGCGGGAAAGAAGCCGTCCGCCTGCGCGTTCAAAGCCGTCACCCTGCACCCTGACTCTTTGAAAACGGTAGGCGCAAGATCGTACGTGGCACCGCATCCCGGATCAACCACGATATGCCATTTCTTCTTCAACTTCACCCTCTTCTCTATCATGTCAACGTAGCGGCAGCTTTCGTCAACACTGATCGCCTGGCCGACTTTCTGCCATTCAGCATTGGCAAACTTTTTGTTCAAAATGATCTCTTCAACATTGTCCTGCTCCGCCTCGTCATAGGCCATGCTGTCGCCGCCGAAAATCTTCAAACCATTGTACTGAGGCGGGTTATGAGAGGCGGTAATCATCACGCCAGCGTCTGCATGCAGTTCCCTCGTCAAAAAGGCCAAGATAGGCGTTGGCATGACGCCTAAACAAACCACATTCGTCCCGCCTGCCAATAAGCCTGAAACCAAGGCATCTTCAAGCATCGGACCAGACACTCGAGTGTCCCGTGCAACTGTGACCTTCTTTGCCTTCGAAAGCGTGGCCACAGCCAACCCGACCTGAGATGCCAGAACAGGCGTCACCGCAACGTTGGCAACGCCACGAATACCAGAGCTCCCAAACAGCTTCGGATTCAAACCGTCCAAACTCCCCTATGCAGGTCGTTCTCATGGTTAGAGTGTCCACACTCCATTTAAATAGTTTAGTCAAGCCGCGTCAGGCATGAATGTCGATCGCTACTGTGTCTTCTTCAGCTTTGTCTTGCTGAGGAAGCTCAGCAGCTGTTTTCGCGTAGGATGCGTTCCGCCTAGGCTTGAAACGTAGTAGGCGGCCACAGCGTTCGCCAGAGTCAGCCTCCCGCCATCCGAAAGCCCGCCGGCCTCACCAACAATATTGCCGGCATTCCAAGCGTCACCCGCACCCGTTGCCCTCAAAACCTGAACGTCAAAGGCTGGAACAACCGTTGCCCTCTTTCCTGAATAAGACGCCGAGAAACTTGTGGTGTGCAAGTCCACTCTCGCTGGCAGGTGCGAGGCCAAAATTTCAGCGGAATCTTTGGCATTCTTCTCAAGAAGCCCGCCTTTTCGAAGCCTCTTATTTCGGTCATCCAGATACGACGCGTAGCACACAGCCTCATTCTCGTTTACGCTGAGAACATCAACGTGTCTACTCTGCAACACGGCCTTCACTAAATCTGGAATCTTGTCTCTATTTGTGGTTGGATCAGCAGTGTCATAATAGCACCTGCCCCTTCCTCGAGTTTTCGCGCGCTCAAAAACAGTTTTCGCCAGCTCAGTCCCAAACCTTCTCGTCCCTGCCCAGTTGAAAATACAAACGTAATTAGCATTCTCAATGACCTCAAATTCCTCTGAGCCAAGGTCTCGCGGCCCAAAGTCAACCAACCCGCCTACATCTCGAAGCATAACATTGGTTTTTCCGTCTTTCGTTTCGAACTCGATCGCTGTGGTTATTGATGGTTCCTTGGTCGTTTTGACGTGAGACAGGTCAGGTTTGTAGGGTTTGAGGTAGACCTTGATGAGCTGGAGGCCAAGCCTGTTTGTGCACACTATTGGCGTGACGTTTGCGCCCAGCGCGGCCAGTGCGGAGGCAGTGTTGACAGCGTTTCCGCCTCTCAGATCTGTTTGCTGCACACCGTCTATGTTGCCGCCCTTTCTGCTGGTGATCTCGGCGAGTTTTCTGCAAAAAGTCTCTTCGTCGCAGTCAACTTCCACCAGCCTGTCCAAGAAGAAGTCAGGCATGACCACAACACTAGGCTTCCCAGCTTCTGTTTTTAGAAACTTGCGTACTTCATCGAGAAAATGATCACTCAAGCTCAAGTTCACCTGAAGCTTCACTTGCTGTAGCGGAATATGTTTCACAAAGTATTTTAGCATGTCTAGTCAACAACGTTAGGTTCATTGCGATGAGGCTTCAATTCTGTGAGGGGCATGTTTGAAATCTAAAGCCGAGCTTTCACTGCTTGTATCGTCGATCGTGCTGTACCTGTCAAGTGCTGTCTGCTACTCTTCCGAGGCAGAAGGAACGGCATTCAGCATTGATTATCCGTACAAGGTCTATGCCTTCCTGCTTGTCGGCATCGCCTCAGCGTTACTTATTTTGGGCGCACTTCTGTACATAAAACGAAAATAGAATCATAAAGACGCATGCGCCGCTCTATCCCAGCAAGAGCCTGGCAAAAGCCCACACAATGTCACCGAAAATCAAGCCGAAAATCAAGCCTGCGGTCACAAAAATGAGCATAGGCAAGCCTGGAGTCACCAGAACCCTATTCTTAATTACCCCTGTCTTAACTGCGGTGTCCAGTCTTTCAACCATCGCCCCTCTAGTCTCGTCCTTTGGTATGACTACTAGCTTCCTCTTGAACGTATGCTCAGGCGTCTCCTCAATGTCTTCCAACGGGTACAAGTGCCATTTCTCCTTAAGCCTCTCAATCGGCATCTTGTAGCCTGTCAGCAGAACCAGAATCTTCTTTCCCAAGGACTCCTTCTCTTGGCCTCCGTCAAAAAGCTTCTCGCCACTCCTGAAATGCCCGAAAATGTTGCGGAAAAACATGTAAACCGCTGTGGCAGCTGCAAACAACACCGCATTGCTGAACACCGTTATCGGAAACAGCATCTTTGAAATAGGCGAGGTCTCTCCCAGCATTGGAGTGAGCAGATCAGTAGGATAGAATGGCAGCGCCAGCGCGAGGCACATAAGAGCCTTTGCGTCAGCGCCTCCGAAGCCTCCAGAATAGAACAGAATAATCGAAAAAACAGCCGTCAGTCCAAAACTCAAACCGAAAAACATGAACAAAGAAGGCTCATAAAGGTAAACTTCAACAAAGGTCAGCACAAGAGCAAGCGGCGCAAATATCGCCCACACGGTGTTGCTGACCTCTCTCGTCTTGTGGTCGCTCCAAGCTGAGTAAAGCAGAAACAGCAAAGCGATGAGTGTTCTGACTGCGCTGAGCCACAACTGCAAAGTAGACACCAGAAGCAATCTTGACGAACTTTCTATTTAATGGTTGAGGATGTGTACTGGAGGAATTTGCTCTTGTTAGAATGAGATTGTTGAGGCGTCAGCCGTTTAGGTTGGTGCCTGCTCTGGGAAGTCCAAAGTTTGACTTGATGAAGACAGAATTCTGAAGTAGTACGTCCCGCTTGCGGTCCAAGCATATGGAATTGTCAGTGTTGCAGTAGATTTAGCGCCAAGTGCCAGAGGTAGCGTTTGGGTTGGTGCCTGTTCGGTTCGATTCGAGAGTGACGTTCCTATATAGACTCTAATTATTTCGGTATCTGATGTTCCCGAGTTGCCTACGTCGACGCTTATCATTTTGGTGCTGCCCTGCGTGTAGAAGCTCACGTTTGCCTTGTAAAGCAAGACTCCTGCCTGTTGCCCTGCGCTGCCCATGTAGGTCATGATCCAAGCATAGGTAACAACTATGGCAGCGACTGCAATCACGATCAGCAGCAGCGTGGCCAGTATAGGCGATATTGCCTTTCGAGATTTCAGCAACTTCTTCATGTGCATACTTCCACCTTTCTGTTACGTACCAACTTCATCATTTGCTTATTTAACTCGTATGAACCTGCAATCCACATTTCAAATAACCACATGCATGATTCAACTAGTTTCCCGTACTCACAGCAATATTAGGAGCGTACTCAACTGTAACCCACAATCCGGAATGCTCATTGCCTGTGACGCTATAGATCGGAATTCCGCCATCAAACGTCACGACAGCTCCATGCCACACCACATCCAATGCATACGTGAACTTCACTGAATATCTCGTTACTGGAAGAAGCTCGATCGTCCTCGTGGCGCTGTTAGTTTTGAGTCCTCCAGTCTTGTTTGTCTGAGTATCAAAAGTATAGAGTTTCTTGTTTGCAGTATCACCAAATAATATTCCAGCGCCAGTCGTTCCTGAAATCATTTGGCTCCAATGGTGAGCCCAGAGCGTTGTTGAGTAGTTGTAGAAGGTTCCTGTTGCGCTTGAGACTGTAGGCATCCCTAACACTGTGCCGTTTTCAGTTTGCGGCTGACCAGTTGAGGCCACCAACTTGATTGGGCATAGTTCTGTGATGGTTCTGCTTTGTTGAGACTGTACAAACATCAAACGCAATTGATATGTGTAGTACGTCACGTTAGCAGGCAACGTCAAAACAACATGAGCATAAAGGTTCGGGCAGTTTGCAGCTCCTCCGCTCCATTCAGCTTCTTGATGCACTATGTCTCTCACCACTCCGTGGTGAATTACGTAAGCAAGACCTGAGCCATAAGTGCTGTTCTGGTTATTGATGCGCATGAATCTCGCCGTGGAAGTGGAGCTTCCGACAGTTGATGTCACCGTGAACTCGCCTCCAAACTGGAGCGTCACTTTTCCGTTCGTCAGCGTTCCCGCAGAAGGATTGTCTCCGCCAAAGTATCGGTTCACGAACGCCCAAGATGTTTGATTTGCTCTATCGTTTCCGTTCCACCATATCGTGATCCTTGTGACTCTTGGGGTCATAAGAAAGACCAAGATGTTCTTACCGCTGAGCACACTGGCATTGTTGGTCAAGCCAAGCGGAATCCGGTAGTCCGAAGCCCAATCTTCAATCTGAAACGGGACTTCACGGTTCAGACCGTTAATGGTTTGATTCACATGGATGGCCCTCACAGGCACTGGAGGTATTGGCTTTGCTAAAGTTGCCAGCTGCAAGTCCTGTCCAAGCCATCGCATTGTGCCGTTCTGCAGCAGCTCAGTTACCACTGTTGCGTTTTGCAGAGACGAATACAAGTCTTGGGCAGGCCAGACTTTCAATAGTGTTGCGTCTATTCTCCAGCTGTCCTGAACCACATCGCCAACTTCGGTACTGTCCTTAAATCTGATCGTGAATAGCGGTGAATCAAGATACGCCAATACTGAAACGTTGTTCCATCCATTTGTCAAGCCTGCAAAAACATTATGCCACGATCCGCCATGCCACACGTCAACTTGAAGGCTTTCGCTGGCACTTGAATTGGCATAAATCGACAAAGTTTTCGTAGTTCCATTGTAGTTGGTGTTTGTCCACTGGGCCTCCAAATCCAATCCATAATAATCACGTCCTCCAAAAGCAACGTAAACAATCTGTCTTGAAGACGACTCAATCGAACTCCAACTGAGCCTAAATCCATCTGACAAAGATGAAACAAAATCCGCCGAACCGCGAAGACTAAACACGCTGTCCGCCGTTCTGTCTCGCCACTGAATTATCTTTGCGTTTAGAGTTTCTCTCTCATTATCGGAATCAGCCAAGTTGTCCGGATCTTCAAACCATGTTGACCATCTGCTCGTGGAGGAAGTTGCAACGCCAAAACTCATCTCAGCAGTGGAGCCTATAACAGTTGATGATGATCGCCCTTGAGTGGCCAACATTACTACTCTCGGTTGGAAACCAACTCCCGTAACGTTTTGGCTTCCAGCTGAAGTTGGCGAATTGAAGCTTCCAACGCTGTAGTAGCCTCCTTTGAGCGCAAGATACAGAATTGGAGTCGAGCTTCCTGGTGCATCACTCTTCGTGACTCTGAAACCGTCTGTCAGAAATTGGGTGAAGTCTACTACAGCATCTTGGCTTCCATCTGAGGGGTTTAACAGAAGAATGCACGAGTCCGTTCTTTGCTGTTGCCACGTATCCATGGTTGATCTGCCATCTTCCGAATCAGCCACCATGGCCCCTCTCTTTGTCGAGGACGCTGCAAAGCCCAAACCAATTTCAGCATGATTCGTATTTGTGTCAGCTGATTCGGTGAAGGTCCAAAGGAACATGGCAAAATCAGGCTGAAAACCAACACCTGTTACGTCTTGCGCACCAGTCGATGTAGTTAGACTGAACGAACCTGCCCTAGTACCAGTCAAATCTGCGCCGCCGAGGGCAATATAACTTATGATGTCTGATCTTGCCTCGTTTGTCTGCCAATCCAAGGTAAAGCCGTCGCTACTGAAACCTGTTATTCTTGCCTGCGCCGACATTGTTGGGTTTCCATTAGACAAGATTATGATGGAATAGGTGTTTGATCTGCGTCTGCCAGTGTTTGAAGAAGATTGGCCATCGTCTGATGCGAATGTCGCTCCATAATTCTGGTAAGTGCCTCCATAGTTCGTGGCAAGTCCATAACCCCATGTGACTCCCGATGCTTCGCCGTATGCCGTTTGCCTTGTCCAGCTGAAGATGAGTGCCTTCGGTTGAAAGCCGATGCCCGTGATTATTTGCGATCCAGTAGTTGTGGCTTTTGTGAACGTTCCCGTTTTTGTTCGGAAATCAGTTCTTGTTTCAGTTAGCGTGTCATAGATATGGTCGAAGCTTTTTTCGACATCAAAATTGCTGTGCAGTCCCTTATCAGGAGAAGAGTCCACGTCTGAAATGGCGTTGTCTACGAAGTCTTCTCCTGTTGGTGATGTGCTGTTCCATGTTGGTGAAATAGTGTAGCGACTGAACGATGAAGCCACCACTATAATCCCTCTCTGGTCTTCTGTCTGTATGATGTAGGAGTACGGATCTACTCCGGACGGTATGCCAATCTGATAGGTGCCGTTGGCGTAAGCTAATGGCTCGTTGTCAGGGTTGACCAGTTTCCATTTAGAAACAGTGGCATCATATTGGTAGAATTTGAAATTCTGTTTTCCAAGGTTTATAAGCGGCTCATTTTCATCTTTGCTGATGCTTAGAAAAGCTTGGTTGTCTTTTGAGGCAATAACGTCAACGTCGAGCCTGCATGAAGTCATGTACGCTATCCCGCTGATCCCCAACCCTGTCAGGTTATACTTCACTGCCAAGTTACCTATGCTATAGCTTCTGTTCGTAAACCAATACGTCTGTAGGTCCGAGGTGCCAACGTTGAAGGATGTTCCCCATTGGGGATGCATGTTCGCTATATTGACCAATCCGCTGTGGAGGTAATTCATTGCAAGCGTTTTGGCGTATGAGTAGTTTCCAGTGACCTGCAAGACTGAGCCGTAGTAGCCTACTGTAAAGCCTAGAATTTGTTTTGCAGCAAGATTCGTTTCGTCAATCGCGCTCAACACTTGCGGTTGGTCGCTAATTTGACTATTGCGTATGGTTGAGTAGGTTACTATGACCGTACCTATGAGGACTATAGCGACGAACAAAGCGGCAATTATGGAGAACTGTCCTCTATTGTTCATTCTTACACGCCTCCCGTTTGCCCAAGTTGCAGAACGACCAGTCTTGAAGTGCCTGTAGCGGTATATTCAGAACGATACAACCTGGGCTTGTAGTCGCACAAGAGCGAAAGTGCAGTAAGGCGGATATCTGGCGTTCTCGTTAAACCTAATGCGAGAAAACGTCCGGATACATTGTGTTTATAGACTGCGCCTGGGATCCAGGAACCTACTGGATTAAAGATGTAGGTAGATACGCTCAAGTGATACGTGCTTAGGATCGAGTTGCTCAAGGCTCGAGTGGATGTCTGGTATGGGGACGGATAGATGCCGTAGTAGTTGCAGTAGTATTGCGCAGTAGATGACAAGTAGACAAGACCAGGGCTGCTGGTTGTGCTGCTGCCGTAGGTGTATGGCTGATTGTCAAGGCCTTCTAGAAACGCCTGAAGCCCAGGCTGGCTAACCCTGACCATTCCGTAGATTCCCCAATCGTTCTGGCTGCTTGAAAGGACTGCAGTGTTGCTGACATAGTAGAGTGGCCAGCCGACAATGCTTGCCCATGTCCAGTTGTATTGGTGGACTCTCAGACCTAGTTGGTAGCAGTATCGTGCGTACGAGTCGCCAGGGTACATGTTTGCGTAGCTTCTTGGTATGGGCACTGATTCTCCGAAAGTGTTTATTACCACGGCGTTTTGCAACGCTTCATTTCCTAATGCTGTGCCATTCAGGATCTGTCCTAGCTGTTCAGTGTTCTGCACCATCACTGTAGCTTGGAAATATGGTGAAAGCAAACTGTACAGATCGCCAGCAAGTTTCTGCGCGGTATACCCAGTAATCCACCATCCATTGGCGTCGCTGCAATTCAGTATGTATAATGTTCCTCCTCCGCCATGTTCGCCGATTCTTTCAGGGGTCATGCCAAACGTTACGTTGGAAGAGGCCACAAGGCAGGAGGCTGCGTCAGAGCCTACGCCAAGGCTTTCTGCGTTGGATATCGACTTCTTCGGGCTATAAAGCGTTGTTTCCCCGTCCGTGATTTCGTAAACTGTCAAGTTGTATACTATGTTCGGAGGCAAGCACGCGGAAAGCGCAATTTGAATCTCGCCCCAAGCTGGATCATTACTTGCCTTAAACATGGTTTCGCTCAAACCATGATTCACGTCTAATGTTTGAAGAGTTGTTAAAGCCAATCTGCGCAAATTCAGTGGCGAAACCTGTCTCGGCGAAGGCAAGACAGCGAACAAAGAGGCAATTATGAAAGCACTGGTAATGATTATTATGACGAGCAATATTTCGACTGTTCGCATCATGTCAACTTACCACCTGGTAGCCCTTTAGGCTCCAAAGCGAAAGCCTTGCTTGATAGGCTACACCGTTAACTAAGACCTCGCGTATGTCTGTGGCAACCCATTCTTTTCCGGCCGGAGTATCACCGAAAACTATAGAAAAAGCTAGTGAGCTTACCCCCCAAGGCATCAAGGCAATCCCGTTATCGTTGCCACTCTTGTACGCTATCACCAAGATTCCAGGATTGTACGTCGGTATGGTGAGGTTTTGGTAGGTTTTTTCTGAACCGTTTCCATAAACGATTTGTCCAGTAGAATTCTCCATCGGCATTTCACGCAATGTAAAGTCTTCAGTAAGTAACACAAAGGTCGCGTTGTAAAACACTGCAGAGCTCGGAGGTCCTTGATCATGCACGTCATAGCTGTGTGCAAGCAGCACCCTGCCATCCTTGAAACTGTCGATGAAGGGTATCACATAGCGTTTGGTGCCTGTTGCACGCTCGTGGTAGCCAATCCCAACGATCCCTTTTATGTGGGCATATGCAATCAGGGCATAGGAATCGTTAGGTTCCACATCTTGAACGCTAAGAAATGCTTGTCCCTCTACGTTCGTGTACGTTGTTCCGAAAAAGCTTGAGTAAGAGGGATTGCTCTGTGCGCCTCCGTCGTTAATTTTGAGAAAGCAGTAGCTCACCGTAGCGTTAGCCAGTGGAAAACCGGATCCTGTTACTTGCACGTTGACTATAAGCGGATTTGCCGCTTGGGTTTCTGTAACGTTAACGGTTATCACAGGCATTATGGTAAGCTGGAATCCGTAAGTGTTGTTTACTCCCAGCAATTCTGTCGCTGTGGTGTAATTCAAAGACAGGTCATATGGCACTAGCAGAAAACTGGGGAACCCTTCAGTTATGTTGCTGTAATATTGCCCTGTAGGGCCATAATAAACCGGCGTGCCCGTTGCTGACCGCAATCGCATAAGGGAAAATGGGCTAAGACAGTACTGGGTAAACTCTGGGTCCTGCAAACCAAAGCTTGAAGGCATGTTGCTAGTCTTTCCCCAATCCAGCGGGAAACCCGGGTTTAGCAGTATGTTGTCTAGCAGATCACTGCATTTGGTTGCCAAATACCTATGTCGCTGATAGATGATTGCCGTCTGGATTGTCTGATTGAATAGACTTATGAACAGCAATATCGCTCCTAGGAAAACCGTGACAGAGATCAAGTGATCTATCGTTGCGCCCGTCATCCTGATCCCTCCTCATTCTCCAAATTGCAGGCGAATGCTCGTCGTTCCATTCAAAAACGAGAGCTTCTCAGCGCTGATACATGCATGTGTGGAATTGCTAATGAAATTCGAACTCTGCCATTGGACGTTAGGACCTAGAATTACTGAGGCATGAACCGTTGCGCCTGTATTCGCTAAGGTGACGGTCAAATCCAGAATCTTGCTCGAGTTTGATGCTGAGCCTAGAACTGCCCGCAACGTTCCAGTCGCTACATAT
>CAYGYI010000041.1:0-10538 GCA_964354055.1 uncultured Candidatus Bathyarchaeia archaeon
CCACAGCTTCTTCTTGACCTCTGCAGATTCGACTTGCATAGCAGTTGCCTTTGGCGGTGCGGTTTGGCTGTAGGCTCTCTCCTGCTTTTCCTTTGACCTGCGTTCTGGAATAGGCTGCAGAGGCGTCTTGTTTTCGATTATGTCTTTTCTGACGTAGAGTGCGCAGTAGCAGGTTCCATATTCGGCGACGTCGGGGTCGCGGTAGTCGCATGGGCAGATTATGTCTCGGTCTAGGTCGAGTTTGCCTGTGGCCACGCGGCACGGGCACGCAGGATAACCGTAGCGTTCCTCATTCTTTCTCAGTCCTTCCAGAAGATCGTTCAGGAAGGATGGGTCAGGATTCAAAAAGTAACCGTACGTCTTAGCGTCGCTTTCTGCTCTCTGTCTCACTTTCTCTAATGGAATCAAGCTCCCAAGGCCTCTTTGAGCACGTCCTTGCGGAAACCCGTTATGACTGTCTTGCCGTCAACGATTATTGTGGGAAAGCTGGGAGGCGCTCCTCTCTTCTCGATGTCTTTCCTGATTTTTTCATGATCTTCATCATTGGCCAAGTCAACGTCCACGTATTCGAACTCGATGTTGTTGTCTTTGAAGTACTGTTTGGTCATCTTGCACCACGCGCAAGTGCTAAGCGCATAAATCAGAACCCTATGGTTTTTGTTTTTGCCTTCAACTTTGACTATGCCCATTCTCTCACAAGCTACCTGTTTCACGTATCTATGAGGCGTGATATAACGGTTTAGCCTACCAGAGACGGGTTCTGCTAGACCACCGTGGACGCTGAATCGAGTAGCGCATGAAAGGCAGAGCAAAGCTTGCCTTGAATTATCGATTCCATGCGAATGCACTCTGCTACATTGGGAACCTTATAGATTGGGTTGACGATAGTGTTATATGAGGGTGGTCACATAGTGGAGACCGTGGCGTGAAATGCTGCTGGCATTTATGGTGTTCGCAGTTTTCACTGCGGGCTTCTTGCTGCTGAACAAGCCTAGCAAGCGAGCTTGGGTGCTGATTGTCATTCTGGCCTGCATGTTTTGTGTGTTTCTCGCCTTCATATCCATCTCAGCAGTCTGGGTTCCTCACCCCTTAAGCGATCACGTTTTCAGATATCAAAACACGCAGGGCGAATACGAGGGAATGTTTCCGTTGTCGAAGCTTTCATATCCTTTCTATCTGAATGTTTACCACTCACCATACAGCGAAGTGACGTTCGCTGACCACATCGCTCAGGGCAAAGCGTCTTTCAGCGTATTTCTTGACGGCACAAGAATTCTTGGAATAAATGGAACATTTTCGTACCTTTACGTTCTGGGGCCGATGCCAATGTCCTATACCATTGACTTCATTTTCTCTGATTCGCTCAGCTTCTCCTGTTTTCTATTTGTCCTGTTTATGCTCGTCAATATGATTGGAGCATTTCTTGGAATCATCTTGGGAAGAATTCTAGCGAAGAGGATTCGTGGCTCTTCAAAGCAACTTGCCTCTGGACAACCGACGAATTAGGCTTCGTGCATGTTGTAGAAGGCTTTTTGGACAACTTCGGTCATGGCTGGGTGGATGTGCATTGCCCGTGCGATTGGCATGAATGTCTTGTCTTCGGTGACCATGGCGTTGACGATTTCCTGTATCAGTATCGACGCGTGCGGGCCTATTATGTGGCCTCCAAGCAGCCTGTAAGTGTCGTGTTCCGCGATGACTTTGACGAAGCCTTCAGGCTTGCCCATGGCTGCGCCCAGCGCGGTGTCCTTGTAGTACGACATGCCTACGAGCATCTTCTTGCCCTGCTGCATGGCCTCTGCCTCCTTTAGGCCTACGGAGGCTATTTGCGGGTGCGTGAACACGGCGTGTGGCGCAGCTGAATAATCCGCCTTCGTCTTGTGGTCGTGGCGACTGTTGTGCCACGCGATCTCCGCCTCATAGTTTGCGACGTGCTTGAACATCTGTTTGCCTATGGCATCGCCCAGCGCCCAGATGTTTTTCTTGCCTGTTTCCAGATACTCATTAACCTTGATGTAGCCTCGCTCGTCAAGCTCTACGCCTGTCTTCTGAGGCTTCAGCAAATCAGAGTTGGGAATACGGCCCGCAGCCACCAGCAGCGTCTCAGCTGAAAACTCGCGCAACTGACCTGTTTCACGGTTCTTGGCCACGACGATTTTGAGGCTGTCTTTCTCTTTGGCCTCCACGACCTCATGATTAGTGAAAATGTCCATCCTCTTCGACATTTCCTGTTTGAGCAGTTCAGAGATTTCAGGTTCCTCTTCAGGCAGCAATCTTGGGCTTCGCTGGAGGATGGTGACCTTGGTGCCTATGCTTGAGAAGAAGTGTCCATACTCAGCTGCGATGTAGCCTCCGCCTATGATGAGCATGCTCTTTGGCTGCGTTTCCAGCTTGAGGATGGTGTCGCTTGTCAAGTAGCCCACATCTCTGAGGCCTTTGACTGGTGGCACGTCAGGCCTAGCACCAGACACAATGAAAATGCGGTCCCCGCGTATAGTGCGGTCGCCCACCCGCAACGTGTAATCTGAGACAAACTCGCCTACGTCTTTGAACCAAGTTATGTTCGAGTCCGCCTCAACGGCCGTGGCTTGGTGCGTGCTGTCCTCAGAAACAAACTGGTGCATACGCTGCATGATATTCTTGAAATCAACTGACGCGATTCTCGCGTCTACGCCTATGTTTTTTGCCTCTTCAGCGATGGCCACCACGTCCGCAGGATAAATCAGCATTTTCGACGGAATACACCCACGGTTCAGACAGGTGCCGCCCATCGGGCCGAACTCTACCACCGCCGTCTTCAAGCCACTGCCAGCCGCAATGTTCATCCCAGAACCAACCACAAGAACATCAAACTTGTCCATAACATCAACTCAGTTGCCTATCGGTAACTGCGGTAAGAACGCAAATAACCTTTTTCAGAGTCGAGTCAACGGTGGTGTGGTTTCGTCTTTTTCTTCTACGTGTCTCATGTCTGTGAAAAGCCACGATAGTAGTAGTACTATAGTTCCTGTGGCGGCGCAGCCTAGAAACAGGTTTGTGGTTCCCGTATAGCCTACTATGGCTCCTGCGAGGATTATGCCAAACGGCGAGGCAGCAGAGGCCAGCGACATGAGCACTGAGTTGACTCGGCCCTGCATCTCGACTGGCACGACAACTTGAAGTATGGTGCGCAACGTTATGTTGGCAGGCGCTATGCTCACGTCCAATATGAACGCGCCCAAAGCCATGAACCAAAATAGGCCTGTTGGCGTTATGGCGAGAAGTGCATATCCAAAATAAGCGGTCATGATGCAGATTACGGTGGCAAGCATCTTTCTCTTGAATTCCTTGACCAGTATCATCAATACGCCGCCGATGAACATTCCCGCTTGCGAGACAGCCATCACCAACGCCAACTCGTTGACGCCTCCAAAATGGTCAAACTTCACGAAATAAGGCATCAGCGTCGAAATGGGCACAAACAGAAAATTCAGGAGCGTCGCCATGAAAACCAACGGCACTAAACCTCGCTTGTGTCTCACGAAACTCAAGCCCTCCACTAGATCCCTCCTGAAAGATGACTTCTCATGCGGCTGTCTCACTGAAGGGATCTTGATTAGCAACAGGGGCACAAGCGCTACTAGAAAAGTGGCTGGATCAATCCACAGAGCCTGCTCGATCCTCAAAAAGGCCAGCAATACTGCCCCCACGATAGGCCCAGTCAAATTCATGACTCCAGTAAGAAGGTAATTCAGGCCGTTCATGCGGCTCAGCTTGTCACGTGGAACCATGATTGGCACGATGGCCTCAGCTGCAGGCACGTGAAAGGCTTGGCACACGCTCCTCAGCGCAAGCATCACCAGAACGTACCATATGGAAGCCACGCCAATCGAGAACAGCATGATCAGCACCACCGTGGTCAGTGCCTGCAGAAAATCCACCACCACAATCAACATTTTGCGGCTCAACCTGTCCACAAGTACGCCTGCAAAAGGCGCTAACACAATCATGGGCGCAAAGCCAGCCAACATCGCCGCCGACAAATACAATGCACTTCCGGTCTCCACCGTAATCCACCAGATAATCACAAACTGCACCACAGACGAACCCAATATCGAAGCCTGTTGACCGCCGAAAAATGCCAGATAACTCCTGAACGACGACCTGTCAGTCTGTGGCTCCACGTGCACTCGTCCTTCTCCTAGCTGAGATCGAGCTTACTTTTAACATTTCGCCAATTGCTCAAGAATCATGACCGGACAATCCTGAATTATAGTGGAAGGATTAAAGTTGGCGTGCTAGACCAGAAATCTCGAAGAGTCTTGCGAGGAAATATGGTCGTGTGTTTAGGTTTGGAGTTTCTGTTTTACGGCGTTGCGTTTCTCTTCAGGCAAAGGTCCGAACTTTTTGATTCTGTCCGTGAACATGATGAATAGTTCTGCAGCCTTCTTGTATACCGGCAGAGGCACGTAACTGTAACGCACGCGCATATTCTCAATACCATACTTACCCAGTTCGCGGCCCATGTCTATCATGCGCTTCTTCGTGAACTTTTCATCAATCTCCTGCGTACCCTCAATCACCAGCACGCCATCAGCACCATAAGCAAAAGCGTACAGCAAATGCTTCAAGCCCAGCAACGCAGTCGTGGGCACTGACACAATGCGGATGTTCTCAGGATAATTCGTCCGATCCAAACCCAGAAAGTCCATTCCAGTATAGCCGACGTTTTTGTCCACGAACGCCACCACGCGAACCTCGCCCGAAGCCTTATCAGTCAGTACGCCGCGCAAGCTCGCAAGCACCTGCTTCGTCGTCGCGTTCTTAAAGTCAATCGCCTCCTGTGGACACACCGGAATGCATGCACCACAGCCAGTGCACTGGAACGCCTCAATCTTCGCCTTGCCATCCTGCATCGTGATCGCGTTCACAGGACAAATCGGCACACAAGCCTGACAACCATTACACAAATCAGCAATCACGTAAGCCTTCTCAGGACTAGTCGTGACATAATCGCTCTTCAGAAACAGTGCAGCTTTCGCTGAAGCGCCTAAGCCGTCTGAAACCGTGTCGCGCACGTCCTTCGGACTCAACGCGCAGCCACACGCAAAAACGCCTGTAACCAGCGAATCTACTGGATCAAGCTTCGGATGCTTCTCAGTCACGAAGCCGTCCTCGCTGATTGACACTTTCATCTTGTCAGCAAGCTCCTTCAAGCCTGAAGGCGGAACCATCGGTGTGGCCAATCCGATCATGTCGAACTCTTGCTCTGTCATTTCGCCTGTGATTGTGTCTTCTGCCACGGCGACGAGTTTGCCGCTCTTGTTCTGGTAGATCTCCGCCACTTTGCCGCGGATGAAGCTCACGCCTGCTTCCTGGTCGCGCCAGTAAAGATCCTCATAGCCTCTACCCGTGGCTCTTATGTCCGTGTAGTAAATCACAACGTCGATGCCTAGCATCTTTTTGAGTACAAACGCCTGCTTCAACGAATACATGCAGCAAATCCTGCTGCAATACGAAATGTAGTTCTTGTCACGCGAACCCGCACACAACACGATGGCCATACGTTTAACATCTGTGCCATCGGCGCGCTTCACGTAGCCGCTTGTAGGGCCAGTGGCTGAAACAAGCCGCTCCAAATCCATCATCGTGATAACGTCCTTGTACTTGCCATAGCCATACGTGTCAAGTTTCTTCGCGTCGTAAAGCTGGTAGCCCGTGGCCATGATGATGCCGCCCACGTGCAAGTCAACCGTGCTGCCCTGATCAGCCAAGATCACCGCCTTCGCAGGACAAAGTTGCTCACATTTGCCGCACTTTGTGCAAGTGGCAAAATCAATCACGTAAGCAGAAGGCACAGCCTGCGGAAACTCGATGTAAGCCGCCTTACGCTTCGACAGGCTCTCATTAAATTCGTCAGGCACGACGACCGGACACACTTTGGCGCACACGCCGCAGCTTCGGCATTTCTGAACGTCCACGCCTCGAGGTTTCATGCGCAGCTTCACGTCGAAGTTGCCTGGTCTGCCGCTGACCTCTTGTACCTCAGCATAACTGTACAAAGTCACATTCGGGTTTCTGCCAACCTCAGCCATTCTGGGTGTGAGAATACATTGCGCGCAGTCCAAAGTTGGAAAAACCTTTGTCAACTTCGCCATGTTGCCGCCGATGCTGGGCTTCCGCTCCACAAGATGAACCTTATATCCTAAATAGCCAAGCTCAAGCGCCGCCGTGATCCCAGAAATGCCACCGCCAACAATCAGAATCTCCCTAGAGCCTTTCTCGCTTACAGGTTGCAACGGCTCAAGCTCGCGGCTCCGTTCATATCCTCCTCTGATGAGGCTTATAGCTTTCTTCGTGGCTTCAGGCGACGGATGCGGACCCAAAATCCAGGAATCTTGCTCTCTGATGTTCACAAACTCGAGCATGTACGGGTTCAAACCAGCCCGCTCCAGTACGCTCTGAAAAGTGGCCAAGTGCATTCTAGGCGTGCAGCTGGCAACGACAACTCTGTCAAGACTCTCTTTCTTGACTGCGTCAAAAATCATCTCCTGTGCAGGCTTCGAGCACAGGTACTTATGATACTTGGCTGTGACAACGCCTTCCCAGCCTTTGACAGTGTCCACAACGGCCTTGACGTCAACAACCTCGCCTATGTTTCCACCGCATTCACAAACGAAAACTCCGATTCTCGGCGCCTTCTTCTCCATGCCTGAAATCCCCCGCTACGTAGATTTGATTTGAATGATACGGAGGAAAACGCTTTAATAACCTTACGCTCCCACTTCAAATAAAAGTGATGGACGACATGAACGCCCAGGAACTGACTCAGAAACACAAACTTCTCGAATGCATCCAATGCGGAACCTGCACAGGCAGCTGTCCAGTTGCCAAAAAGGCAAACCTCAACGTAAGACGATACATGCGCGAGGTAGCCACATTCGGGAAGCTAAGCATTCACCCACAAAACGAGCTCTGGAGTTGTACTACATGCTCAACCTGCGGCGTTCGATGCCCAAAAGATCTTAACCCATACGAATTCTTAATAGACATCCGAGGTATGGCAGTCGAAGAAGGCCAAATCGCACCGACGATACGCGATGCGCTTGAAAGCATATTCAAAAACGGCAACCCATGGGGACGAATCCGCAGCAAACGCTCCGAATGGGCTCAAGGACTGAACCTTAAGCACATTTCGCAGGGCGCAGACGTCCTGTTTTACGTCGGCTGCACATCTGCCTACGACCCGCGTGTTCAAAACGTGCCTAAAAGCTTGGCTGCAGTCCTCACAAAAGCAGGAGTCAACTTCGGCATACTGGGCGACGAGGAAAACTGCTGCGGAAGCGAAGTCTACGGAATGGGCGAGAAAGGCCTGTTCGAATTTCTGACCGAAGAAAACATGAAAGCCTTCAACAAATACAGCATAAAACAAGCCGTTACAGCCTGCCCACACGGCTTCCACGCCTTCAAAAACCGCTACAACCAAACCACCGTCGAAATCCAACACCACACGCAGCTACTCGCAAAGCTAATCGAAACAGGCAAACTCACATTCACAAAACCAGTCGAAAAGAAAGTTATCTACCACGACCCTTGCTTCCTAGGCAAACAAAACGGCATCTACGACGAACCACGCAAGGCAATTGAAAGCGTTCCAGGCGTCAAATTGCTAGAGTTCGACCGCTCGCGAGCCAGAAGTATGTGTTGCGAAGGTGGCGGCGGGCGATTGTGGGTCGACATACCGGGCGAAAGACTTGCCGAAACGCGTGTGAGAGATGCGGTTGAAGCAGGCGCCGAGATTCTCGCTGTTGCGTGCCCGTACTGTCTGCTGACGATGGAAGACGCGGTAAAGACCACGGGAAGCGAAGGCAAAATCCAAATCATGGACATAGCAGAACTGCTTTCTTTAGCCTTGTAAACTTCCTTTCACGTTGGCATTCGCAGTTTGCGAAGACAGCATCTGTCTGCGTTTCTTGCGTTGATTAAACAAGTCAGTCTTGGCTTTTTCTTTTTGGCAAGTCTTGGCAATGTTTTCTGTCCGAAAGTTTGCATAAGGCTTATATCTCCAGATCTAACAGATATGTATATTTGCGTTTGAACCACGCATTCAATCAAGGTGCAAGAGAAATGGTTAACGAAGGAAGAGGCAGACTGTTCAGAAGGAAAGACGGCAAATTCCTGATATACCTCCCCAAAGACCTCGCAGAAGACAGCATGTTCCCCTTCAAAACCGTCGAATCCATCTACGTTAAAGTAGGCTTCAAACTAGGCGACAACAAAGTCCTCATAGAGAAATACAAGGAACCGCCACCAGAACCCGAATAAACCACCGCCAAAACTGCAACACAACCTCACAGAAAAAGAGCAGCCTTCAACTTGAACAACGTAGCCTACAAACCAAACCACCACTTTTTCTCATTGCTATCCTCAAACTGCGATTTCGTGGCGTCATGATTAAACAGAATATCCTCAGCATTTGTGCTGCTTGGAAGATATGCACGGCAAATGACGCCTTTTGCGAATGTTTCATAAAGCACATAATCTCAGACTATTCTGCAGGAGGATGCAAATTTGGAGGATCTTGATCTCGTCGTCATTGGCGCTGGCGTTGCAGGCTTAGCTGCAGGCATCTACGCTGTTCGAAGCGGTCTGAAAACGGTGGTTCTTGAAGAGAAAATTGCTGGAGGCACGGCGGCAGAGGCGCCAGTGGTTCAGAATTACCCGGGTTTCATGAGCATAGGCGGCATGGACCTTGCTCAAAAGATAGTTTCCCATGCAAAGACATCAGGTGTGCAGATCCGCGAGTTCGAGGCAGTCGTTAGCATGGATCTAAAGGGCGAGAAAAAAATTGTTAAGACCAGCAAGGCGACGTATCAGGCGAATGCAATTATCATTGCCTCCGGCAGCCGCTACCATGAGCTTGGGGTTCCAGGCGAGAAACAGTTCCGTGGCCGAGGAGTAAGTTACTGCGGCGTCTGCGACGGACCGCTGTTCAAAGGTAAACGCGTGCTCGTCGTAGGCGGCGGAAATTCGGCGTTGATAACTGCTCTTTACCTTGCTGAGCTTGCTTCTGAAGTGAAGCTTATGCATCGCAGGGACGCGTTTAGAGCTGAAGAGGCTCTCGTAAGTGCTTTGAGAGTAAAGAGTAACATCGAAGTTCTGCTCGACACAGAGGTTAAGGAAATCAAAGGGGAGCAGCTCGTTAGTAAGGTGACAGCTTTCAACAATGAGACAGCAGAAACCAAAGAGATATCGATCGAAGGAGTTTTCGTGCAGGTCGGCGAAGACCCAAACAGCCAGTTGGCCAGAGAGGCCGGCGTTGATGTTGACGAAGACGGCTACATCAAGATTGATATCGTGCAGCGCACGAACATCGTTGGCGTCTATGCTGCAGGCGACGTTACGAACCATCCGGTTAAGCAGATTGGAACGGCTGTTGGGCAAGGCATAACTGCTGCTCTGGAGGCTTACGGTCTCATTCGAAGA
The DNA here is from genome assembly GCA_964354055.1 of uncultured Candidatus Bathyarchaeia archaeon. Classification (GTDB taxonomy): domain Archaea; phylum Thermoproteota; class Bathyarchaeia; order Bathyarchaeales; family Bathycorpusculaceae; genus DATKKK01. Next base: position 9,466 of record CAYGYI010000041.1, read on the forward strand.
CCATATTACAAACAGTAGAAAGCGTGCCAAAAATGATATATTGTTCGAAAGTCCTTTCACCAACTTCTGAGGCTGTCTCCTTCACAAACCATCCGGTGAGGGGTTCAGCCGGGCAAGAGTTGGGGAAATGGCATGGGCGATGTATGTACTGCCGCAGTAAACATCAATCAAGATTTTTGCAGCAAATGTAGCATCTGTCATTCTATCTGTCCTTATGAGGCAATAAAGCGGGACCCTGAGACAGGTAAGGTAGAGATTGACATTCAGAAGTGTCAGGTTTGTGGAATCTGTTACAGCGCATGCCCAGTCTTCGCCATAGAGATGGTTTATTATGATTATGAGAGCTTGCTGAAATACGTCAAGAACATGCAGGAGAAGTGCAAGAGTGATACACTTGTTCTTATGTGCAGAGGCAATTCACCTGCAACCAACGAGATAGAGGACATCTTGAAAGATCAAGGCTTGAACATATGTAATTACATTCCACTGCGGTTGCCTTGCTCAGGACGTGTTCCAACAGAATTCGTTTTTCAAACGCTGAAGCTCGGAATCAAGAATGTAGTTTCAATTCAATGTGAAGACGCATTTTGCAGGTTTAAGGAAGGCACCAAAATTAACACGAGAAGGATGCTGCTGGGTAGAGCAGTCATTGAACAATTCGGGCTAAGCAAAGACACTCTGCGAGTAGTCAAGTATTCGCGAAAAGTGGTCTACGACACAGATAAGTGCGTGGGATGCGACAAGTGCGTGTTCATCTGTCCATACAAGGCCATAGAAGCTGAACCATTCGCCACGCCCAAGATACTCTATGATGACTGTATGGGCTGTGGAGCCTGCGCATTAGTTTGTCCGCATTCAGCAATTCAGGTAGAAGGTTTCGAGTTTGAAGACACCCTCAAACGCTACGCCGAAGCAGCTAGAAAGCTGAAAGCAGAAGGCAGATTTCCAGTGATTCTGGTTTTCGTTTGCCAGTGGTCTGAATTCCAAGCGTTAGACGACCCAGAGAAAACGCTGTTCAAGAAAGGCGTGGTGCTTGAGGTTCCATGTTTCAAAGCTCTTGACCCAGTTCACGT
>CAYGYI010000042.1:0-10534 GCA_964354055.1 uncultured Candidatus Bathyarchaeia archaeon
TTCTGCCGTTTATATGGTTTCTTTCACATTTTTCGCGGTTAAGGCAACCACGGGTTCCTTGGTTTCCGGCGTCATGTAGGCCCAGCAAAGGTTCGGCGAATTATGCGCGGCTCCGATTCTTCCGTGAGGATCTAGAGCAATCAGTCCCATTGAATTGTAGGCCACCGAAATCCTCTTGTTGACGAGCTTTATGGCCTTTTCAGCAGCCTCCTGTGGCGTCTTGCCGGCTTCAATGGAGTCGCATACCGCTTTGGCCAGCACCAATTTTATGGCTATCTCGCCGATACCTGTGGCCGAGCATGCGCCTGACTGGTTGTCAGCGTAATTCCCGCATCCAATCAGCGGCGTGTCACCTATCCTACCCACGAATTTCAACGGGTAGCCTCCGGTTGAGGTGGCTGCGGCTACGTTTCCCTTCTTGTCAAGCGCGACTGCACCGACAGTGTCGGATTCGAAGAAACTTGGATGTTTGTTGATGAGGCTTGTCAGTCTTGGAAGGTTGGATTTTCCCTCAAGCAACGCCTTCTTCTGGTCCTCGTAGATTTTCAACCTCAGCTCGGTTATCTGGTTCCGTCGTTCAAGGCCAAACAGGTCGGCAAGCTTCTCTGCGCCTTCGCCCCCGATGAAAACATGATCCGTCTTCTCCATGACTAACCTAGCCAGTCGCACCGGGTTTTTCACGTCTTTAAGAAGTGCCACTGCTCCACACTCCAGCGTCCTCCCATCCATGATCGAAGCATCCATCTCCACGCCTTTCTCAATGTTTAAACTTGAACCGTAACCAGCATTGAACGTGCCATCATCCTCCAGAGTCATCACCGCCTCCATGACCGCATCAACGGCAGTGCCACCATTCTTCAAAACGTCATATCCTCTTTCCGCTGCTCTTTTGACGCCTTCCACGGCAGGCGTACTGCGTTCAGGCTGAATCGTTCCCGCTCCGCCATGAACCACGATCACGGGTCTAACGTTTTCCTTCAAGCTTCTTTCCTTCCCGAGTTCTCATTCATGGACAGCTTCAAGGCAGATTTAAGACTAATGTCGACGGCCTGCGTGTTGAAGCCATCAAAATGGATAAATCCTTCAGACTCGCTTGTCTTTGTTGGGATGATGTGAGGCGACGGCTAGGAGCCGCAAGGCCGTGAATAAGCCAAAACCCAAACTGACCCATTACTCTTATGAAGAAGCTTCTTATGAGCAGCCACACAAGATAGGAGACGTGAAACCATGCTCAGCGACTTCAACCTGCTGGCCACAACCTCGCGCGGAAACGAGAGGAAAACCTGCGACGAACTGCGATATCTGCTGGGCGAAATAGGCGATCCGAAACCTGACGTTGAAAGAACAGGCGTTTCGGGTCTCGTCGTAGCGAAAACTGCGCTTGATCCCTTCGAGGTCATAGACAAATTCCGCAAGATCCTGCAGGGACGGCCCTACGAGTTCCGCTTCTCTCTAAGAATTATCCCAATAGAAAAGGTTATTCAAACAGATTTGGTCGAGGTCGAGCTTGCTGCTGCCGAATTTGCCTCTAGAATAGACGAAAACGAAACCTTCCGGATAACACTTGAAAAACGATTCTCAGCCACGCCAACGCAAAGCATAATCGAAGCCGCAGCATCAAGCGTCAAAAGAAAGGTTGATTTGGAAAAGCCAGACTGGATCTTACTGATTGAGGTTATAGGCGGCCTGACTGGGATCTCTTTGACAAGGCCCAATGATGTTTTATCCGCTGTCAAGGAGAAAATGCTCTAGGCACTAGCGTCGAGTAGTCAGCAACGCCATATGTTCGATAACGAGACTCACCAAAGCCTTGCTCAGCTCACTGCCCTGTCCCGCAGCGGTCTCAAGCTCCAAATCTGAGATTTCGAAGGCCTTTTTTATTGCTGTTGCCTTTTTTTCCGTCACTTCGAGAACACTGTCATCTGGTTGTGCCTCAATGCGCTTTTGAATCTTTGCCAGAGACGCTTCCACATCTTCTTTTCGATCTCCAATTATCAGCAGGGCTACTTCTGTTGAGACGGGTTTGATTCCTGCGAGTTCAGTGGCTTTTTTGATCTGGCGTTGCGCGAAGGCATAGAGCAAGGTCTCCATGGCGAGGCTTTTCGAGATGTTATCGCCGTTCCTGAAGGCGGTCAGCGCGTTTAACGCCGCAAAGTACAGGTGCTCCCAAGTGGCCACAAGTCTCGCGTCGAAAAACTGCACCTCCACCCTTGCCTCGTCTCCGTCACGAACTGCACGCAGAAACTTCTCAATATTCTCGATTCTTGCTTTTCTGAAGCCAGCAATGACGAGGTACTTGTCAAATTCTCGGATGGTTTTCAGCATTTTCTTTCATCAGAAATTTCTTTCAGAAATCTTTTTATCAGTTTGAAGGAGATTCCGGCCTCTGAGAGTTTCGCTGTTTCCTTTTCGCAGTTCTTATCCGTATTCCTGCATTTCTCGACTATTCTGCGAACGGTTTCCTTTATGTCCCATGGGAAGACTATCCATCGGCCTGTCTCTTTTTCATAGTAATCGGGTTTGGCGATGCTCCATGGCTTGTAGTATACGGTGACTGTTTTGGCTTGTGCTGGGCCGCGCCGACTGATATGCTCTTGCACAAGCTTGAGGCTTCTGCCCGTATCCGTCACTTCGTCCACGACTAACACTTTCTTGCCTCGAACTTTCGCGGAAACGGGCTGGGTTATGGTGGGTTCGCCTTTTGTTTCAGCAAGGCCAAAGTAGAATTCAGCTCTGACGTTCGCCAGATTCGGGTTGTCAAGGAGGTCTGAGAGCACTCGTGCCGGAGGCCATCCGCCTCTTGAAATGCCAATTATAATATCCGGTTTGAAGCCGTCACGGCGAATCCTGTCTGCAAGGCTTAGAAGCATTTCGTAGATCTTGTTCCAGCTTGGCACTTCAAACTCGAGCTCTGCATTCACGACGTGTCATCTCTGTGGTGTAGAAGGTTTGCTGGTTGACTTAGAAGGTTCAAAAAAAGAGGATAGGTTTGTATTCAGACTTAGCTTGCTGTCGCCTTCGGTTTTCTCAGTCCGTAGATTATGATGCCAAGGCCGATGAATGTCCAGCCCAGTCCGAAGAATAGCCAGCCGGAGGCGTTGATCATTGCTGAGCTTGAGAGGGCGTTGTTGTAGTTGGTCTCTGATTTTGTTTGAGCTAGATCTGCGTCTTCTATGGCTGTTCCTTTGTCTAGCCATGACGCTAATGCAGAATTGTAGTAGGATTCACCGAGTTGAAGGTGGCTCTTAGCTGTGCTGAACACTCCGGCTTCAAAGATCGATCCGCCTATTTGGAATTCCTGCGATGCTTTGGTCATGTTTAGCTGTACTGCGGTTATGTCGGGTATGGTTGGGGTTACCGCTTGGGCTCCGCTGTCAAATGGCATGAACGTGACGTATTTCATCCAAATGTTCAAGCATGCAAGATGGTCTGTTGAGAGCACGGCGAAGTCGCTACCGCCCGTCATGTATTCAGATCCCATTTCCTTCAGAGGACTTGCCGTGGCATTGACGTGATGGATGTAGATGCTGTAGGAGTGCCTCCACAGTTCTGAGGCCTCGCTAACTGATGGGGTGACGTCGGAGATGCTGATGGTTTGCACGTTGCCGCTTTTGACTGCTACAGGTGATGAAAAGGTATGCGTGTAGTTCTTGCCCCAGTCAAAGTATATGCGTATTGCTGAGACGTTTAGCTGGTGGGGTGGATATTCGGCGTTAATCCAGCTCATCGTGATGGTCCAGTTTGTTCCTTCCAAATAACCGGTAATGGTGCTGCCGTAATATGCGTCATAACCTTTGAATGCTGGTTCGACCCAGCTGATATGCTGCAAGCTCTGAGCGTTCGCATATGGAATAAGTGCAAGGGTGACCATAGAAAGCGAAAGAACGCAAAGTAATAGCCAGATTTTTCGTTTCATAATTATATCCTCGTCTGTTAGCCTCTTTCTACACGTTTGGTATATATATTTTTTTGATTGGTTCTGTTGATAATCTTAATTACCTGTTCTGCTGGTAGCATTAGATTGGTGTTAGCATGGTTGAGGTTGTTGAGTGTGTGCCTAACTTTAGCACTTCAGACGCGAAAGTGGTTGAGCGGATTCTCGATGAAGTTAGAAAGACGAAGAGTGTGTTTTTGCTTGACTACACTTCTGACAGTTACTACAACAGGCTTGTCGTTTCGATAGTGGGCAACAGGGAATCGGTGCTTGAAGCCGCGTTGGATGCTTCTGTCAAGGCAGTGAAGCTGATTGACATGCGGAAACACAAGGGTCAACATCCGCGGTTGGGCGCGGTCGATGTTGTTCCCTTCATACCGATAAAGAATGTCACCCTGGAAGAGTGTATTGAGCTTGCGAGGAAATACGGCAAAGCCTTTGCCAAGAGGACTGGCGTGCCTATCTATCTATATGGTGACGCGCAGCCGAAGCTTGAGCGCAAGGATTTGGACTGGATACGCATAGGCGAGTACGAGAAGCTTGGCGAGATGATCGTCCAGCCGGGGCGCGAGCCTGATTTTGGACCTGCTAAATTTATGCCCCAGTCAGGCGCGGCAATCGCAGGCGCACGTAAAGTTATGGCAGGCTTCAACGTGAATCTAGGCACATCGGACTTGAAGATCGCGAAAAAGGTGGCGAAGGCTCTACATGCTGACAAAGGTGGGTTCAAGAATGTGAAAGCCATGGCTGCCTTCATTCCAGAACAGAACCTCACCCAGATAGGCATGAGCATCCATGAATTTGAAAAGACGCCGCTCTACCGCGTGTTTGAAGTCATCAAGGTTGAATGCGCGCGTTACAATGTGCCTATCGTCGGTGCGGAGTTTTGCGGCATGGCACCTTTGAAAGCTATTATAGATGTGGCTGGGTACTACCTGAAGATTGACAACCTAACTGAGGATCGCGTGCTAGAAATCGCGGTCAACAACGCTATGGAGAAAGGACGTGTTCCTGAATGAGTTTCATAATAAAGTGGCTTGGCCACGCCAGTTTTCAGCTCAAAGTTGATAAAAAGATCATCTACATTGACCCATACAAAGGCGACTACTCAGAAAAGGCAGACTTGATTCTGGTCACGCATTCTCATGGTGACCACTGTAGCGTAGCCAAGATCAAGAGCGCTCGTGGCGCAGCCGCAGTGGTGTTTGCCCCTGAAGATTGCGTTAAGAAGCTCAAGGGTTCAGTCAGGACGTTGAAGGTTGGCGAGGAGGCGACGGTGGGAGACATAAAGGTCAGAGCTGTGGAAGCCTACAATGTTAAGCGTTTCAGATCCGCAGGTAATCCGTTCCATCCGAAAGGTTTCGGCGTAGGTTACCTGATAACCGCTCTGGGCAAGACTGTGTATCATGCGGGCGACACAGATTTCATCTCCGAGATGAAAAAACTTGGGCACGTAGACGTCGCATTGTTGCCGAGCGGTGGCACGTATACGATGGATAATCCAGAGGCGGCTGAAGCCACACTGGCGATAAAACCTGTTGTCGTTGTTCCGATGCATCGCTGGGACACGAAACCCGACGAGTTCAAGAAGAAGGTCGAGGCGGGTTCAAACATCAAAGTCGTGGCGCTCAACAAAGGCGAAGAGTACCAAGTGGTCTAAACGATGGCCACTGTTCAGAAGCGTAGCAAGCAGGCAAGCCGCGAAAAAGCCGATTTGCTCATCGTGAACGCTGACGAGCTGGTCACACTTGAGGGCGGTAGTGCGAAACCTCGCGTAGGCAAGCAGATGTGTGAGCTTGGCATAGTCCGCGACGGAGGCCTAGCCATTCGCGACGGCAGAATAGTTGCCGTAGGCAAAAGCGCCGATGTCCGCAACAATGTCAAGGCCGAGAGCGTGATTAGCGCAAACGGCAAAACCGTGTTGCCTGGGTTTGTGGATGCGCACTCGCATCTTGTTTTTGCTGGTTCGCGTGAGGACGAATTTCAAATGCGCGTGGAGGGCGCCTACTATCTGGAGATTTTGAGCGCAGGCGGCGGAATTTTGCGGACGGTGCGGGACACGCGGAAGGCCAGCGTGGATAAGCTTGTGGAAGGCGGGATGAAAACGCTTGATGCGATGCTGGAGTGCGGTACGACGACGGCGGAGGCGAAGAGCGGTTACGGCCTCGAAACCAAAGATGAAGTCAAGATTCTCGAAGTCATGAAAAGGCTCAACCAGGTTCACACAGTTGATATTGTGCCTACGTTTATGGGCGCGCACGCAGTTCCTCCTGAGTTCAAGGGCAACACGCAGGGCTACGTGAGCCAAGTGTGCGATGACATGATCCCTCGAGTGGCCGAGAAAGGCTTGGCTGAGTTCTGCGATGTTTTCTGTGAGAAAGGCGTGTTCGGTCTTGAACAGACGAGACGCATCCTGCTCGCGGGAAAAGGCCACGGATTGAAGCCCAAAGTGCATGCAGACGAGATGAGCGCCAGCGGAGGTGCAGAGCTGGCGGCAGATGTGGGCGCGGTTTCGGCTGACCACATGCTTTTCAGCTCAGACGAGGGCATCAAAGCTATGGCGGCAAAAGGCGTCGTCGCGGTGCTACTGCCTGCGGCGGCGTTCAGTTTGATGAACGGTAAGTTTGCGGATGCGCGGAGAATGATAGATTTGGGCGTTCCTGTGGCTTTGGGTTCGGATTTCAACCCGAGCTGCTGGACTTTGAACATGCAGCTTGTGATTGGCTTTGCGTGTCATTTCATGCGGTTGACGCCTGCGGAGGCGGTGGCGGCGGCAACGATTAATGCGGCTCATGCGATAGGTCGAGCCAGCGAGGTGGGCAGCCTTGAAGTGGGCAAGAAAGCCGATATGCTGATACTAGATGCGCCGGGTCACAAGAATCTGGGTTACCGTTTCGGCGTCAATCTTGTTGATAAGGTGGTTAAGAATGGGCGCGTGGTCTTGGATAGGGAAGAAAAACGTGGTGGGCTGATGTATATTGAACGCGCTGAATAGCCTTAATGTCTGGTTTTGTCTGCTATTGTGAAGCTGAGCCACGCGATCACGCCATAGACGACGCCGTTGAATACTGCGATGACGAGTGTGGTGGCTGGGATGCCTAGCACTAGGTAGTCGGTTGTGGGCGCGTTGAGCAGGCCGTAGAGCTGTCTGCCCGGCGGCATGTCGGGGTAGGCCAGCGAGGCAACCAGCACGGCAAAGAAGACTACCAGAAACACTATTGCGCCTTTCATGTTTTACTCTCCTTTCAATGATATTTCGCACGGTTTGGGGGTTTAAAAACGTGTCGGGAAGGTAAAAGATTTAGGCACGCTTACACTTCTGAGGTTTCGGTGAATTTGGTTGAAGATTAAGCGTCCCGTACATGCCATCACAGGTTCTGAACTGCACTGCAAGAACTGGCAGATCGAAGGCATTCTGCGAATGCTGTGCCACGTACTAGACCCTGAAGTGGCCAAAGACCCTGAACACCTAATTATCTACGGCGGCACAGGCAAGGCTGCACGCAACTGGGAATGCTTCGACAAGATCGTGGACACGCTTGTAGCGCTCGAGCCCGACGAGACGATGCTGATTCAAAGCGGCAAGCCAGTGGCCGTGTTCAAAACACACGAGTGGGCACCACGTGCACTTATTGTGAATGCGATGCTCGTGCCCAAGTGGGCCACGTGGGAGTGTTTTTTGGAGCTTGAGCAGAAGGGCCTCACGATGTATGGGCAAATGACGGCGGGGTCCTGGGCGTATATTGGGACGCAGGGAATTTTGCAGGGCACCTATGAGACGTTGGCAGCTGTGGCGAAACAGCATTTCGGAGGCTCGCTCAAAGGCAGACTTGTGGTTACGGCGGGTTTGGGCGAAATGGGCGGCGCTCAGCCTCTGGCGGTGACGATGAACGAAGGCGTTGCCTTGGTGGTTGAGGTCAACCCGTGGGCGATTGAGCGTCGGTTGAAGCATGGGTATTTGGATGATTGGACAGGTCGTTTGGATGAGGCGGTTAGAATTGCGTTGGATGCGAAACAGAAGGGTGAAGCCAAAAGCATAGGCCTGCTGGGCAACGCGGCTGATGTGCTTCCTGAACTGCTTAAGCGCAGTGTGATTCCTGATGTGGTGACGGATCAGACGAGTGCACACGACGCTTTGAACGGATATTACCCCGCTGGCTTCACGAAGGAAAAAGCTGATGAACTACGTAAGCGTGATCCGAAGGACTATGTGCGTCGTTCGATGGAGAGTATGCGCAGGCATGTTGAAGCCATCGTGGGCATGATGGGGAAGGGCGCAATCGCGTTTGACTACGGTAATAATCTGCGGCAGCAGGCGCTTGACGCGGGCTTTAAGGATGCTTTTGCGTATCCGGGGTTTGTGCAGGCGTACGTGCGACCACTTTTCTGTGAGGGCAAGGGTCCGTTCAGGTGGATCAGCCTCGTTGGTAATAAAGAAGACATCTACAAACTTGACAACATAGTGTTGAAGGAGTTTGGGTATGATGAAGGCCTGTGCAGGTGGATACACAAGGCGAAGCAGCACGTCAAGTTCCAGGGTCTGCCTGCAAGGGTGTGCTGGCTGGGCTATGGCGAACGCGCACGCTTCGGCAAAATCATCAACGACATGGTAGCCTCAGGAGAGCTCAGCGGGCCAGTATGGATAGGACGCGACCACTTGGACGGCGGAAGCGTGGCCTCGCCGAACCGCGAAACCGAAGGCATGAAAGACGGAAGCGACGCAATCGCCGACTGGCCAATACTGAACGCACTGATAAACGCAGTGGGCGGTGCCACGTGGGTGAGTGTGCACCACGGAGGCGGAGTAGGCATAGGCTACAGCATACACGCAGGCATGTGCCTCGTAGCAGACGGAACAAAAGAAGCAGAAAAACGCATAATCACCGTACTAACCGCCGACCCAGGCACAGCAGTAGTACGACACGCCGACGCAGGCTACCAGAAAGCACAACAAATAGCCAGACAAAAAAACATAAAAACACCAATGCTTGGATAGGTTCCTTTCAAGTTGTCTGACGTGTATTAGTAGTTGTCAGGCTTTGCCTGATACCTAGACTGTTCCAAACCGCTGTATAGGGACTCTGGAGACTGGAATGGCTGTCACAAGTGTTCCTAGAGCATTGATAGCATAATAAGAACAAGTGAAATCAACATCCTTACAAAGTAAGGAAGTATTTGTCAGACAACATTCTTTTTCCAAAAAGCATCTTTAGGGATTGCCTGCGTGTAAACGCTCAACGCTTGCATAAGTACGAAAGAATGAAAAATGAGGATAGTGATTGCTGTCAAGACCAAAATATGCCACCATCATACTCATGGTCCTCATGACCACAACGTTGGTCACAGAATCGCACTCAAAACCAAACGCAAAAGCAGAAACTAGCATCTCCACCTTTTCACTTTTCCATAAAGGCATGTCTTCTGAGACAATTTTATCTACGTCCAAAACAAGTAAATCTCATCTCCGGAGACTTACAAATGGCAAACAAGAAACCGCTGACCCGCGAAATCATAATCAAGGCTCTAGTTGACGCACTGGAACCTCTCGATTACAGTCACGCCTTCTATGAAGGGGGCGCAATATCGCATGGACGTCTCGACGAGTGGTCAGACATCGACGCCTACATCGTCGTGGCCGACGGCAAAGCCAACGAGACGTTCGCCGTGGTTGAGAAGGCGCTGAGGTCGCTCTCGCCTATCAAGCAGAAATACGATGTGCCTCAGACCGGATTCCAAGGTGTTTCGCAGGCCTTCTACAGGCTCGAAAACACCAGCGAATATCTGCTCATCGACCTTGCCATACTGGATCTGAGCGCACCAGACAAGTTCCTCGAACCAGACATCCACGGTCCTGCGGTGTTCCACTTCAACAAACAAGGCAAAATCAAAATCCCCTCACTGGACAAAGTCGGGTTCACCAAGAAACTCTCTGCAAGGCTGGAGCGCATGCAGGCAAGGTTTGACATGTTCAACTTTTTCGTTCAGAAAGAACTCAATCGAGGCAACAATATCGAAGCCCTAGATCTCTACCACAACCTCACGCTCGCACTGCTAGTCGAAGCCCTGCGAATCAAACACAACCCTATACATTACGACTTCAAAACCCGCTACATACACTATGAACTCCCGTCTAAAGACGTTGAGAGGCTCAAGCGCTTCTACTTCGTCAAAGACGAAAAAGACCTGCAACAGAAATACCGCGAAGCAAGCAACTGGTTCCAAGAGACAATATCAACAATCAACAAAAAGAAAACCACAGTCGTCCTCTGAACACCAGGAAACCAGTAAAAACTCATGGAGCCTAAAAAGAAAATGCAGTCACCGATCAAAAAACTGGAGGCAAACCAACATGCAAAAGCATTCCGCCTGTTTGCTTCCTTTGATTACTGTTTGGCTGTCGAATCAATTATCAGCGGCCCGACTAGGGCAAAAATATTCGTTGACGATACAATGTTGCCAAAATCTGCGTTCACATGGTTCAAGGGCAGAGCGTGGGTTGCCGGTGAAGCTAACAACAGTCACTTCAACAAAGCCCTACGCGTCTTACTAGCTACAACCTATCACAGAGAGCTGGAAGCCCGTGGCGCACAGGTTTTCGTG
>CAYGYI010000043.1:0-10471 GCA_964354055.1 uncultured Candidatus Bathyarchaeia archaeon
AGTTCACGGTGTGCGAGTTGAAGATGCGCATTGAACGAAATGATCATCAGAAAATGAAACGGAGAAAATGCCGAATGAGATTGTGTCGAGAATTCGCCCGGTGTATTGAGCGCATACCAGCGGACCCGCCACGCAAGTTCCAAACCAAGCGGAAATTATAAATCGCCAATGCAATAATAAAGGGTAAATGCTTTAACGTTTGACTAATCGGTGTATAAGAGGGTCACTATGAGTACACATGCAGATGATTTAAAACTTCGATTAATGACGATTGAACTACTCAGAACTGCAAAATACAAGAGAAACATCACCTACCGCGAGCTGGCTTCGAAAACAGGCCTGCCCGTGACGGTTCTCAGCAGATACGCAAAAGGCCATGTCCTACCAAACACAGCAAGAGCCAAACAACTCTGGAAAGTGCTAACGAAACTCGTAGGCCTTGAAACCGAGCTTCGGGGCAGAATCAAGTTTGACGAAGACGGATACTTCGACAATACCGACATCGTAGGCGACTTCAACATACTCCAGCAAGCAGCCAACAGTGCACTGGCCAACTTCGCAGGCAGAAGAGTCACTAAAGTGCTGTCTGCGGAGGTGGACGGCGTGCCACTGGCAACCATGGTGGCCAATGCGCTTGGCGTAAATCTGGTCGTGGCGAAAAGAAATAAGGAAGTCGGCGTGAAGGCCTTTCTCGAAGAGACATACGCTCTCAGAGACTCAGGCGTTACGATGACACTCTATATTCCGAAGGAGACCGTCAAGAAGCGTGATAGTGTCCTGATTGTGGATGACATGATCAAGACAGGGGAGACGCAGGTGGCGCTGGTCAATCTGGTCAGGAAGGCCAAGGCTGAGATCTCGGGTATTTTCTCACTCATAGCCGTTGGAGAAGAATGGAAAAAGAAGCTGAAACCAACGAGCGACTGCCCTATAGAGGTCATTACCTACTTTAAGTCACCCTCTGAACAAGGCGCACACTATTAACGAAGCAAGAAAAGACTGAGAAAGCACCGTGCATCAATTCAGCTAGAGCTCCTTTAATCGCTTCAAAGCTTCTAGAATATTGCCTCTTGAGAGAGATCTCTGTTTGGCGAGGAATCAAGGCGGACCATAGCGATACGTGAGGGTCACAACATCAAGGATGTCAATAATGTGCCATTTAGGTGCGAGGTCAGCGTAAGGATTCCAGTTTGGGTCTCCAAGCCTTGAGGCGTAGGCCTGAATGGCCAGAACAATGTCAAGTATATCCACTTTGTCGTCGTCGTTCACGTCGCCCAGCAGTCTTATCTTGACGTTGCCACCAGCAAACAAGTTGTTGTCTGTATTAACCTCATTCAGGATCTTGCTAGCTCTTGCTTGGATGCTGTGAAAAGAAAACTCGTCTAAGCCATTAGTGTTCCAAACGAAAACAACCGTGGCCTCCTTGCTTGGAGGCAGATCAACAATCACACGCGTACCCAGTGACTTGTTGTCGCTGTAGGCAGTTACTGTGAAGGTTTCGGTTGCGTTTCCTTCGTTTTTCGCAATGGCTGTCACATTCACTTGCATTCCCGCATAGACAGAGGTTGGGGACGCGGTGACGTTTGTTATGGCCACATCATGGATTATTATAGGATAGTTTGAGAGCGTGTAGAGCAGCGCATCTTCGAGGATTCGACTGTATCGGCGTTTGTAGCCCCATTCGAGGGGCATTCCTGAGGCGATTATGCGGCCTGCGCCGTATCTGAACGTTATGTGCACTGGTCTTCCGTAGTGCTGGTCGATGGCCACGATATCCGTGTCTGAAGGATAGCCAAAGAAATATCCGTGAGCCGACAGGCTCCAGTTGTCAAGCTCCAGATCTGTAATCGCGAAAGGTTTGCTCACGAGAGGGTGAGCATAATTCAGTATGGTTATGTTGTCTGAGGGGCGGCGTTTCCACAGCAGCCCTCCAGGCAGATAGCCAGGCGCAACTCCGCCATTGTAGCCACTATCAGCCGCATGAATCTCCAGCGTGCCACCATTCATGACGAACTCGTCGAACCAAGAACGATAAGCATCTAGGGCAAAGTAGAATTCTTGGTCTTGATCACTTGCGATGACGACCTTCAGGAATCTGCTGAGGTTAAGGTTACCGAAGGTTGATGAGTCGTATATGGCGCAGGCTATGCCATAGGGTGAGAGAGCTTTCTGGTTGGCAGCATAGTTCCAGGGATCAGCGTTCTGAAGCAAGGCCACGACTTTGCTGGAGACTACTATTTCCTTTGAGCGCACATTGTCCGCTAGTTTTGTCTCGCCGTGGACAGGCATGACGTAGGTTGTGACGTTGTACAGGCGTTCTGACGATGGCGTCCAGTGGCAAGTAACGCTGACTGAAGCACCGTTGTCAAGAAGATCAACAGGGGTAGAATCGACAGCCTCGCCGTCTACGAGCAGCTGCACGGTGATGTTGGTTTCTCTTTTTCCAAAGTTGAATATGGTGGTGTTGATTGTTGCAGTGGCTCCAGGTTCCACGTAGGCTGGGGTCTGCCAGTCCCATATGAGCAAGTCATGCTCAAGCGTTTGCTGTTCAACGACTTTCCGAGCGTTCACTCTGCCATAGCCATACGAGGAGTCGAAGCCTGCGTCACCCAAGTCGTCTGCGGTATATCTCATTAGGATTCGTATCCATTTGTTGGTGGCGTTGAGATATCGGCTCCAAGCCAGCGCGGCTGTCCCTGCCACGTGAGGGCAGGCCATCGACGTCCCGCTTAAAAGGTCACATGGATACTCCAGGCCGTCGGCATGTATCTGTGAAATGGTTGAGTAAATGTTAACGCCTGGTGCGGCGAGTTCGATCCAGTCGCCGTAGTTGCTGAAGTAAGCGGGGTTGTCTCGTTCATCTGTGGCGGCTACGGCGATGACCTCGTGAAACGCAGCCGGGTACAGTTCCTTCGCTATGCCGTCGTTGCCTGCTGCGGCCACCAACAGCACGTTTTTGCTGTATGCGTATCCGATTGCCTCATGTAGTATCTCGCTTTTGCCGTAGCTACCCCAGCTCATGCTGATTATGTTTGCGCCTTGGTCAGTAGCATGGACGATGGCCTTGGCGAGGTCGCTTGTATAGCCCGAGCCGCCCGCGTCAAGCCCCTTCTCCGCCATTATTCTGACTTGGGCCATGCCTGCAATTCCCAAGCTGTTGTTAAACACAGCAGCGATTATGCCTGCACAATGCGTGCCGTGTCCGTGATCATCCATTGGATCGGTGTCGTTGTTTACCCAGTCGTAGCCCAGCGGCACATAGTTAGCCTTGAGGTCTGGATGGTTGTAATCTATGCCTGTGTCTATTACTGCTACAAGAAGGGAGCCGTTACCTTTGGTCGTGTTCCAGGCCCAATTGGCCTGTATCTTCTGCGGCCCCCACTGGGCAGGCCACAGGGGATCGTTTGGGGCAAGCTGAGCATCGCAACGGTAGTTAGGTTCCACATGTTTTGCCACACCAGCAGACAACGCTGCGACAGCGAATGAAGACGCTTCGGCCTCGGGAACACTGACTACATACGCCTCAGACGCTTGACCTATTGCAAGTTTGCCGTGCACCCTCGCGTTCCTCCTGTTTGCGAAGCTGAGCAGATTCTGGAAGCCGCTTTGACTGACGTTGTCAACCGTGACTATGAGGTTACCCTGCATGGCATCAGACGAGATATCAGCTGAGTTTTGTCTCGTCTCGAACGGTTTCCTGTAAAATGTTGTCAAATCAGTCTCGGACTTGCTTAGTAAGATTTTGTGGCCTGTAGCGAGAAACTCGGCATGCGCCGGAGTCGGAAAGAACGTGCCTACTGCCGTGGCAAGTAGAGCCAGTAAAAAAGCGGCTAATTCCTTCCTATTAAGCACTGAAAAAGCCACCTAGCTCCCCTCCGTAGTAATTACGTTTTCGGATTATTTATCCATTGGCGCGCACGGCTTTGCAGCAGATCACTATCGCAAGGCTTTTATCGACTGCTTTGATGCAGAAGAAGCGTGGAATGCTAACAACGTAATGTGATGAGATCATGAGTATTGGGGAGCTTGGTGACAGGACGATAGTGTTGCGGACTGAGCCTGAGGTATCAGTCCTCACGTTAGATCAGGCGAAACTTCCGCAAGCCACGGTTGTTTTGGAGATGAAAAATCATCAAGAAATTGCGGAGGCCATAAAAACGATGAAGATTCGCGGCGCTCCGCTTCTAGGTGCGGCTGCTGCCTTCGCGTTGGCCTTGGCGGCCTGCAGATCGAACTCGAAAAACAAGGAAGAATTTATCAGCAACTTGGAGGACGCCGCAAAGGTCATAAGGGCAACGAGGCCAACGGCAATCAACCTGTTCTGGGCACTTGATAGAGTTCTCGACAAAACCAAGAAGTACTCTGGCAGCGTTGAGGGTTTGGCTGCCTTCGTAGTTGCGGAGACTCAGAAGATAGCTGACGAGGATGTGGCTGCAAACCGCCAGATCGGCAGATACGGCGCTGAACTCATAAGCAGTGGCGACGTGATCTTGACACACTGTAATGCTGGCGCCTTGGCGACCGTTGGTTACGGCACGGCCTTGGGCGTGGTTCGTGCGGCCTGCGAGCAGGGCAAGAAGATCAAGGTTATCGCGACCGAGACGCGGCCTCTGTTGCAAGGCGCAAGGCTTACAACGTACGAGCTTAAGCGTGATGGCATACCTGTCACTTTGATCACTGATAACATGGTGGGCTACGTGATGCGCAGGGGCCTCGTCAACAAAGTCGTGGTAGGTGCAGATCGAGTAGTCAGAGATGCTGTGATCAACAAGATTGGAACGTTTACGGTGGCTGTTCTTGCCAAGGAGCATGGCATCCCGTTCTACGTAGCGGCTCCGAAATCCACGTTTGATTTGACACGCACCTCGTCGGAGGTTTCGATTGAGGAGAGGAGTTCTGACGAAGTCACGAACTTTGGCGCATGCCGCGTGGCCACTGAAGGCGTAAGCGTACTCAACCCAGCCTTCGATATCACGCCACTTGAGTACGTGACTGCCATCATCTGCGAAAGCGGCATTTTATATAAGGAGGACTTCCGTAAGTTTAAGAGCTAAGTGCGTTACGTGCGTCTTAGCGTGTTGAGGGTTTGAATGAGCAGCAAGAATGAGGTGTCAAGTCAGTCAGAGTTCACTATCAAGGGCACGCTCACGGGAGAGGGCGTCAGAGTTCCCAAAAAACAGTCTGCGGACAAGCTGGCCTCAAGCGGCTATGGGGTAAGCAGTGATAAGGAGTTTTCGCTCGCCTTCTTCGAGGCGCTCTACCTAGTCGACAAGGGCATGCTGGAAGTCGAAGATGAGAAGGGCAAAAAAGTCGCCTTCCAGAAACTGCTGAAAAGCTATGAAGGCACTGACGAGAATGCATGGGTAAAGTACTTAACTTATCGTGACCTTCGAAGCCGCGGCTACGTGGTTCGCGAAGGCTTCGGCTCGGATGTTGACTTCCGCGTCTACGAACGGGGCGAATACAGCAAGGATACTGCAAAGTTTCTGATCTTGGGCATTCAGGAGGGGAAACCGGTCTCGCTTGAGAGTTTGACGAACGCTGTGAAGCAATGCATGAGCCTCAAGAAGGAGCTTATTCTGGCGGTCATGAACCGTCGAGGCGAAATCGTTTACTATTCAGTCTCACAGCTTACACTGAAGTAGGCAGGGAAACGAGGAAATGTCTGAGTTCAAGACTGTTCGCGGAATGCGGGATCTTCTGCCTGAAGATGCGCGCGTCATGAAGTACATCGAAGCCAAGGCCAGAAGAACCGCCGAGTTGTACGGCTTTAAAGAGATCATCACACCTCTAGTGGAGTCTTATGAGCTGCTTTCTGCAAAGGCAGGCGAAGAAGTGCGGTCGCGTATGTTCGTGTTCAAGGATTTGGGCGATCGAATGATTGCGTTGCGGCCTGAGTTCACGGCTTCAGTTGCGAGGCTTGTGGCCACGGCTATGCGGACTGAGCCGAGGCCTTTCAGACTGTTCTCTGTAGGCAGCATCTACCGCTACGACGAGCCCCAGAAGGGACGGTACCGAGAGTTCTGGCAGTCGAACTTTGAGCTGATGGGTTCAAACAGGCCAGAGGCAGACGCTGAAATCATCCTGCTGACTGACAGCCTCATGAACTCAGTAGGCTTGAAACACGCGATGAAATTTGGTCATGTGGGCGTGCTTAGAGGAATTTTCAACCAAGAAAAGCTGGACGACAAGACTCAGAATGCGGTCATGCAGTTGATGGACAAGCGACTGTACGATGACGCCTTGAAAATGGTTGGAGACGCAGGCGTTTCGGAGAAGAGCCCGGAAGTTTTGCGGAGGCTTGTTGAGTTGAAGGGCACCAACGTTTTCGACGTTGTGACCAAGATGAAGGAAACCGTCGTAGACTACGAGAAAGCTGTGGAGGCCACGGAGAACCTGAACGAGATCCTGAAGCTGATTTCACAAAGCGGAACCACCATCGACATGACGGTTGACGCAGGCTTCGCAAGAGGCCTAGAGTACTACACAGGCGTGATCTTCGAGGTTTACGTTCCAGATTTGAACATCGCCCTCGGCGGTGGAGGACGATATGACAGACTTATCGAACTTTTTGGCGGTGATCCAACGCCTGCAGTAGGCGTGGCTCATGGATTAGACCGCATAATGCTGGGCATGCAGGAACAGAAAACGCTGGGAGAGATCCAGCAAGAAAAGACAGTCACGGTTATTCCTGTTCAGGAAGAGCTGAGAACAGAGGCACTGAAGATCGCACAACAGTTAAGAAGCCAAGGCATCCGCGTTGAGATGGAAGTCATGGGACGGAAGATGGGCAAGGCACTTGAAGACGCAGACAGGAGGAAGATTGACTGCGCCGTAATAGTGGGCGAGCGTGAATTGAAAGAGGGCGCCGTGGTTCTCAAGAAACTTAAGAAAAGAGAGCAGGCCACGGTGAAGATCGAAGATCTGGCAGAGGCAGTAAAAATCTAAACGCGTCGCCTTTCTCTTCTCAAGAAGTCACCTACGTCTGAGATATTCTTGACCACTGCGCCTTCATTGTCTTCGCTTAGATCGCGGAGTATCCTTCCGAAGCCTAGGCATTCGCCATGCTGATTCAGAACCAGCGTATAATCGCCTCTTCTTTTTGAGCCAGCTACCTTCACTATTCCTTTTTTGAAGATGTCTCTTCCACAGATGAAAAGCCACTCTGTCCTGTCGTCAACGTCTATCTTGTTGGCTTTACCTTTCGCCATCAGGGCCAGTAAACTGAAACTCGGAAAGAATTTGCCGCCTTTCACCTTGCCAAGGTAAGTTCCAGCATAGAAGAACTCTTCTGCCGCGAACTTCTTGAGAGTCTCATTCAGAAGAAAATACCGATCTTTGCTTTTTATCACCATGGCCTCATCAAGCTTCACTTCAGTCTGTAGTCGAGCCGCGAAATCGCTTATCGGTTTTATCATGAGGAAAGCCGCCTCTTGAGTTTGCATACGAAGAAACCTTGCGTTTGGCCGGGCCAGATGCGTCTGCAGTTCTCGATTGAGGAGTCTAGTTTTGTGCCGAAGATGTTTGTGAGGGCTTTGCTTCCGTGGCAGCTTGTCTCCTCGGTTCTGAGGCCTAAATTTCTTGTTGCCCAGTCGATGTTGAGCTCGTCTTCTTCTGGTTCCAGAGAACAGGTTGAGTAGATAATTTCCCCGTCGTTGCGCAGTGCTTTGGTGGCTTCGGTCAGTATTTCTCTCTGAACCTTGGCGTTTTTCTCTACATCTTGGATAGTGCGTCTGTTGAGCCATTGTTTGTCTGTGGCGAAGTTGCCTGAACACGGAACATCCAATAATATCCTGTCGAATTTGACGTTCAGCTTCGAGACCTGTCTGGCATCCATGCAGTAGACCATGGTGTTCTTCACGCGGCATCGCTCCAAGTGGTTCGAAAGCGCCGTGAGTCTTCGCTTGTCGACGTCTAGGGCGACTAGGGCTCCCGTGTTCTGCATGAGGTCAGCGAGTTGAATGGTTTTTCCGCCCGGGGCTGCGCAGGCGTCTAGAACTGTTTTTCCTTTGAGGCTGGTGAATAGTGTGGCTGGGATTTGTGCTGCTGTCTCCTGAATTGAGTACAGGCCCAAGAGGTATTCGGCGGTTGCTCCAAGCGAAAACTTGGATTTGTTGATCCAGTAGCCGTTTTCGAGAAAGGGTATCTTTTCCAGCGTTACACCTCTGCGGGCCAGCCGCTTGACAATTTCGTCTTCCTCGGCGTTTGCGGAGTTTATCCTGATTGCTTGCTTCAGCTCAACCTCCTTGTACTCCCAACCTAGTTTCGCATAGCGGTTTGTGAAAAATGCCTTGCCCGACATCAACCACAAGTTGGAGGTTTGTTTGTAAAAAGCTTAGTGTTGGCCTCTCATTTTGTGAAGTGTCTTGTGAATGCTTTTCTGATTTCCTCTGCAAGCACGACTATGCAAGCCAGCAACGCAAGATAGGCCCAGTCAATGATGCCCAGAGCGGTGGTGCCGAAGAACTCTTGCATTGGGGGAACGTAGACTAGGAAGGAGATTATTGAGAGCTGTGAAGCTATGCCAAGCCAAATCCACTTGTTGCTTTTGAGGCTTGTTTTGAACAGGGATGCTTTGTTTGTTCTGCAGGCGAGGACATTTCCGATTTGGGCGACGACTATGCCTGCGAACGTCATGGTCGTGCCTTTCATGTACAGTGGATCATTTGCAGGCAAAGACATGCCCAGATGCCAGCCGCCTGCTGCCCACGTGTTCAAGCAGCCTAACATGGCGCCTATGGCGATTATCACGCCTATGTAAATTGAACGGAGGAATGTTCTCGTGCTGAACAGCCGCTCTGTAACGTTGCGGGGGGGGTTCTTGCATTATCCCTTTTTCGGGCGGCTCTCGGCTTAAGGCCAGCGAAGGAATAACGTCTATGCCTAGGTCTATGGCCAGAACCTGAACGACGAGTAGAGGCAGAGGTATGCCCAGCGAGGCGTAGAGCACAAATGGTATGAGTTCAGCCCAGTTGTGCGAGAAAACGTACACTATAAATCTTCTCAGATTCTCGTAGATCGTGCGGCCAGATTCCACAGCCTTGACGATTGAGGCGAAGCTGTCGTCAAGTAGAACCATGTCTGAAGCTTCCCGCGCCACATCTGTTCCCGAAACGCCCATCGCTATGCCTATGTCTGCCTCCCTAAGAGAAGGCGCGTCATTGGCGCCGTCACCCGTAACGGCCACAATTTCGCCGTGATGCTTGAGAACGGTAACAATTCGAAGCTTCTGCTCAGGCGAAACCCTCGCAAAAATCACATTTTGCTTCTTAACTTCCTCAACGATCATCTCGTCATCCAATGCATCCAAGTCGACGCCACGTATCACACGGCAGCTTCCAGCTTCGACTATTCCCACTTCTTCGGCAACTGCTTCTGCTGTGGGCCCATAGTCTCCGGTGATTATCACAATCTTTATGCCTGCTTGCTTGGCCAACGCCACAGCCTGCTTGACCTCTGGCCGAGGCGGATCTTTCATGGCTGCAAGCCCGACGAGAATCATGTTCTCCTCAACATTCTTGGTCTTGAGAGGTGTGTCTGCGGGCAGATCCACATAGGCTACGGCTATTACGCGCAGGCCTTCTCTCGCGAACTCACGTATCTGCGCCTCAACCGAGTGCAATCGTTCCACAGTCAAATCTTCCACAATGTCGCCTATCATGATCCTATTGCATATTGACAGCATGCTTCTCGGAGCACCCTTCGAATAGGCGCAAAAAGCTCCGTTGCACTTGTGGACCGTGGTTATCCTCTTTCGTTTGGAGTCAAAGGGAATCATATGAACAATAGGCTTCTGTCCGAGCAGGCTTTGCGTGTTCATTCCATGCTTCAAGGCCGCAACCAGCAACGCGCCATCCGTGGGGTCACCGATGACACTCCAAGACTTATTTCTGTCAGACGGCGGATCAACCTTTGCGCTGTTACACATGGCGGAAATTTCGAGAAGCTTCTCAACGGCGCCTATTTTGCCCATTGGCTTGTCATTCAACGTGAATTCACCAATTGGCGTGTAGCCCACGCCTGAAACCTCAACAACGCCGTTGGACACCCAAATTCTGGTGGCGGTCATCTCACCCCGAGTAATAGTGCCTGTTTTGTCGGTGCAAATCACTGTAACGCTTCCAAGTGTTTGGACTGATGAGAGGCGTTTGACAAGCACGTTTTCTTTGACCATTTTTAGGACATTTATGGCAAGGGCGCTGGACACGGTGACTTGCAGGCCCTCCGGAACGCAGCAGACCATCACGCCGACCATGAAAAGAATGCTTTCATAGAAGCCAATGTGAAGCAAAATCAAGCTGGCCAAGAAGAATATCGTGCCTACGGATATGGCAAGAATAAAGTCGTATTTGGCGGTATATGCAATTTCTTTTTGAAGCGGGCTCTGCTCGTCTACTATTTGCAGCGTGAGGTCTGCAATTTCTCCAAACTTCGTATTCATGCCAGTCGCAAAGACAACTGCTTTGCCGTT
>CAYGYI010000044.1:0-10429 GCA_964354055.1 uncultured Candidatus Bathyarchaeia archaeon
ATGCCAAGAAGGTTCGGAAGCCAACGAAGAAACCGCATAGCTAAACCGCTTTTCCAAATGGCCCAAGTGAAGAAAAAACAAGAAATGGAGCGGTCAAAGACGCCGTCGGCAGCAAAGGGTGACGGAATAGCAAAAACCCAAAAGCTTCCTGATCTTCGCTCCCAGAGGGCAAAATAGGTGAACACGTAAGAGTCAGAATCCAGTCAGTAGGCGAAAAATTCGCCGTCGCGGAAAGAGTAGCATAGAGAGATGGAAAAAGTTGAAGATAAACGAACTGCGAGACGGAATGAAAAAAGTCAACGTTGCGGGCAAGGTAATGGAGAAATCGGATACCCGTGAAGTTGTGTCAAGATTCAAAGATCAGACGTACAAGGTAGCCACGGCCACGATCGCCGATGAGACAGGCACCATAAAACTGACGCTGTGGAACGAACAAATCGACAAAGTCAACGTCAACAACACGGTCAAGATCGAGAACGGCTACATCACAAGCTTCAGAGGCGAGATCCAACTCAATACGGGAAAATATGGGATGCTCACCGTTGAGTAGACAGCAGACAAAATTCCCCATGTTGTTATCGTTAACTGCAGATGAGAGGTGAAACGGATGGAAGAAAGAGGTGGCTTCGGCCAAAGACGAGGAGGATTCAGAGGAAGAGGCCCAAGATTCATACCGAAACCTGTTGAGGTCGGCAAAGAATACGAAGTGGACATTGCAGAGAAGAGCCGCAGAGGAGAAGGCATAGCGCGAATACAAGGCCTTGTGCTGTTCGTGCCAAACACGAACCCAGGCGACCACGTGACAGTGAAGATCATCAGGATAAGCAGCAGATTCGCAGAAGCCGAAGTCGTCGGAAAAGCAGCGGCAGAAGAGAAGCCAACTGAAGAAGGGCAAGGCGAAGAACCAGAATCATAAGCCTTGATTCGGCAACTGCTTTTTCGGGTTGCCACAGAACACCCATTTATCGCCATCATGCGAAACCTATATTTCCAAGCAAAAGTGGCGTCATAGAAGGCAGCTCTTACTTAGCTTTCGTCACCAGTCTCAGACCATGTTATTGGACAAAATCTGCAGAAGGATGAACCGCCTCTAAGAATCTCATTTTCAAACAAAAAGGAAAAAGGGAAAGCTTCCTAAGGGAATTTTCAGTCTAGACCTGCTCTAGTAGAGTCGTGAACGTGTCGTGGTGGTCTTCTTCGTCCTTCAGAATATTCATGAATAGGAAGGCAGTGGTTTCGTCAGCTTCCTTGCGAGCCAGCGTTATTATCTCCTTATACATTTCAATTGCCTTCAGTTCGTCTTTCACGTCTTGTGCAATCATTTCTTTCAAAGTCTTGCCAACGTTGATAGGGTCAGGCTTCGTAGTGGGTATGCCACCCAGATAGAACAGCCTTTCAGCTATGGCTTCGGCATGTTTCATTTCAGCAATTGCTATTTCCTGAAAAGCGTCTCTTGTAGCGTAGCCTTTGACGCCTATCCACTGCACGTGCTGCCACATGTACTGCACTGCAACCTGCATCTCTCGAGCAATCGCCCCATTTAGCATGTCCAACAACTTCTTTGACGTCATGCAATTTTCACCTCACAATAAGGATATTGAAGATCAGTTTATTCATCTCCTTATATTAAACTTATCATAAACACTGAAGCAGAATCGTCGGATTTTGCGTTCTAGATAAACAAGTCTTTCTGTCTCAACCTCACGATTTCAGTAGTGAGCAGGCAGATTTGTCGGCTGAGAGTTTTGGGTTTGCTGCGCAAACTTTGAAAAAGCAGTCTTCAACGATAATTCGAGCATGAAGGCTTTCGTCTGCGTTTACGCTTGACTTTTTCAGGCTTCGGCGACGGGGTTCCTGAGGGTGCCTATGTTTTCGACCCAAGTTTCGACAATGTCGCCTGGTTTCAACAGTTTGGGCTGTGGTTTGGCGAATATGCCTACTCCTGCAGGTGTACCTGTGGCTATGATGTCGCCCGGTTCAAGTGTCATTACCTGCGAAATGAACGCAACGAGATATGGCACTTTGAAGATCATGTTGGCCGTGGTGCCGTTCTGCCTTGTTTTGCCGTTGACTCTGGTACCCAGTCTCAGTCTGTTGGGGTCGGTTATTTGCTCCTTCAGCGTGAGGCAAGGGCCATGGGTGCGAAGGTGTCGAAGCTCTTGCCTCTGAACCATTGGCCGTCGCCGAACTGGATGTCGCGGGCTGAAACGTCGTTGAACACGGTGTAGCCTGCCACGTGTTCGAAGGCATTCTCGACGGGGATGTCTTTCCCGCTTTTGCCTATGATAAGGGCAAGCTCAGCCTCATAGTCCAACTGCTTGGTGATTTTCGGATAGACAATTGGTTGTTCTGGGTCTGTTATGGCGGTGACGGGTTTCGAGAACAAGATTGGCTGTTTCGGTTGGGGCTTGTCTGCTTCTTTTGCGTGGTCGGAGTAGTTAAGACCGAGGCAAACTATCTTTCTGGGGTTGGAAACAGGCGCATGAAGCTTAACATTTTTTAGGTCGTAAACAGGCTCGTCAGCCTCAAAGTCGTCGCCACGCTTGCCTTCAACGAGGCTGGCGACTCGCTTGACAGTTTTTATGCCTGCCTTGCCAAGCTTCAGGAACTCGATCATGTCAGGCGATCTGACAGGTTCGGCCTCGACGCCCAGTTTATCTTGATAGATCTTGCAGGCAAAAGGAAGATCTACGATCTTGTCGCCCAGAAGGATGCCTATGCTCCTTCGCTTGCTTGCCGTAAAGGAAACGAGCTTCATGCAGTCGCCTTCACCACAAAAAGACAATACTGACCCGTATTAAATTTCCTACGAAAACAAAGTTTAAGCATCATTCTTTTATTTGGAGATGCGTATGTTTTCAGTGCAATGGTGTGGTGACTGCGGTTGCTTGAGGGCAAGAATATCCGTTTGAGGCTTAGGGACAAGGAGGATTTGGATTTCTTCTATGAGTTTTGGAACAATGTGGACTGGTATGGCAGGTATGAGGCGATTCAGTCGCAAATGTCCAAGAGCGACCTTGCAAAACGGATTGAAAACCCGTGCGAGGGCGCCTTCAACGAGGTTGTCCAGTGGACGTGGTTCATAGTGGAGAAGAAGGACGGCACAAAAATAGGGGCAATAATCCACTTCATGGTACAGCCTGCAGGACGCATCGAGGTGGGTTATGCGTTGATTCCCAGTGAGCATGGTAAGGGCTACGGGACTGAGGCACTTCAGATCATGGTGGACTACCTGTTCCTGACGCGGGACATCGCACGGATCGAGGCCAAAACCGACGTGAGAAACAAGGTCTCTCAGAGAGTGCTGGAAAAGGTCGGCTTTAAACGGGAAGGCACAATCAGGAAGTCAGGTTTCTGCCGCAACGAATGGGTAGACGACTACCTCTATGGCATTCTGCGCGAAGAATGGAAAGAACCAAAGATACTAGCCAGAACCTCCTAGAAAGCATGATTCCGAAGACAAGATGCGCCCGCAATACTTTTTATCTTTCCAATACGAGATATGTTGGCAAGAAGGTTTGCGTATGGAGTTTAAAGGAAGCAAAACCGAGAAAAATTTGCTGGCGGCGTTTGCAGGCGAGTCACAAGCCAGAACTAGGTACACGTTTTTCGCCAGCGTGGCCAAGAAAGAAGGCTACGAGCAGATTTCTGCCATATTCACAGAGACAGCTGACAACGAAAAGGAGCATGCTCAACTTTTCTTCAAACTGCTGCAGGGGGGATCAGCTGAAATCACCGCAGCCTATCCAGCAGGCGTTATAGGATCGACTGCTGAGAACCTGAAGGCGGCTGCTGAAGGCGAAAAGTTCGAGTGGGGCACGCTTTACCCGGGCCTCGCTGAGGTCGCAGACACAGAAGGCTTCAAGGAAGTGGCGCGGACGTTCCGCAACGTGGCCAAGGTGGAAGCCTACCATGAGCAGAGATACGTGAAGCTGCTGGAAAACGTGAAGAATGGCGCAGTGTTCAAGAAGCCTACGGTTATTAAGTGGAAGTGCCGCAACTGCGGCCATGTCTTCGAGGGTGCTGAGGCGCCTGAGAAGTGTCCGGTGTGCGACCATCCGAGAGCGTTCTTCGAGGTTTGGTGCGAAAACTACTAGCCTTGACGAAGTACCTTCTCGACGTAGCACTTCGAGATCGTGGCAGGCGTTAGGCCTGTCTCTTCCTCTATTTTCAGGAGCATTTCGCTCCACATTTTTCTGGTCGCCTTGAGTCTTCGTTGGAGGTCGCATTTGGTGAGGCTTCTGATGGCCGTGGCATCTTTGAGAAGCTTCTTGTAGCCTTGCGGCAGCCACTTAAGATCGTAAGAATAGTGTATTCTCCATTTTTGCGGAGGCACGTATTCCTTGTTCAACGCGAATATTATTTTTATAATGAGGTCGATGGAGTAGTTTAGGCAGTAGTGAGCTGAAAGCATGTCGCTTCTATCAATCCATGCCTCCACCATCGTGCCCACGCCCTCCTCGGGCGGGCAGCAATACCACTCCAAGTATTCGCCAAAGACGACGATGCGTTTCAGCCAGAATGCTTTGGACACCTTTAGCTTCTCTTTGAAGAGATGCTTGACTCTGCCTTCAGGGTCGTGGGCGATTTCAGCATGCGAGAAGTCCCACTTGTTCAGCTCTGTCCACTTTCGGTTCTTGAAGTCGTCGAAGAAATGAACTTCAAGATCTATGTCAATGCCTGTGCGTTTCTGTTCGTCCGAACCGATTTGTTTGAGCCTATTTCTCAGGTTTTCATTTTTGTCTGTTAGCAGCGCGATCACATCTATGTCTGAGTGTTTGTCGGCGAAGCCTCTGGCTAGGCCACCGATGTAGAGCACGCCAACGACGTCTTTGTGTTGGACTATTTTGGACGTGAGCGCTTCGGCGATCTGCCTGTGCTTTTTGATGCAGTTCTTTCCCTTCAGCTTGTGCATAAGACGCCTCGTTGAGGGAAGGGGGCGGTTATTTGACGGTTTTTTCGAGTTCGTTGAGAAAGTGTTCGAATTGTTTGAGGCCAAGTTTCCAGAAGTCCGGGTCAGTGACGTCGAGACCGACGATTTTGCCTGCTTCGATTGGGGAGATGCTGCTGCCTGCGGCTAGGAGTTTTTTGAATTTGGGCACGAACTTTTTGCCTTCTTCTTTGTACTTACGGTAGAGTGCATACACGAACATCTGCGCGTAGACATAGGGGTAGTTGTAGAAGCGGAAATTAGCCATGTAGTAGTGTGGCTTCATGGTCCATTCTGCCTCCATCTCTGGGAACCATTCGACGGCGTCGCCGTAGATTCTGTCTCTTGATGTGGTCCAGTGTTTACAGATGGTCTTGTAGTCGAGGAACTGACCGTGTTTGATGTCGCTGTAAAGGTTTTGTTCAAACCATACGCGTGCGGATACTTGGAAGGCGGCCATGCCTGCCTCATCAAGGATGAAGGTGAGGATCGCCTTCTTTTCCGTGTCCGACTTGGCCTCGCTCAGCAGTAGGTCGGCCAGTAACAGTTCGCCGAAGGTTGAGGCGGTTTCAGCCATCACCATCGGCACGTTTAAGTTCATTAGAGGCTGTTCCCGCTCCGAGTAGTAATCATGCGTGGCGTGGCCTAGCTCATGTGCCAACGTGAATACGTCACCGAGGTTGCCGTTGAAGCTGCTAAGTATGAAGGCTGATTTGCCGCTGTACCAGCCTGAACAGAAGGCTCCGTTCCGCTTGCCGAACCGAGGCGAGGCGTCAAGATGGTTCTTTGCGAACATGTCTTTTACGCCGAAGGCATAGTCCTTGTCAAACTTGCAGTAGGCGCTCATGCATAGCTCCTTTGCCTTTTCGTAGTCAAACTTCATTTTTGGCGCGTCAGGCAGAGGCGCAATTATGTCGTGATTGCCCAGCTTCGGCAGACCCAACATCTTGGCCTTCAGTTTGAGGTATCTTTTATAGAGCTTGGCGTGGTCTTCTATAGCCTTGAGCAGATTGTCTACAACCTGCTGGTCGGTGTCGTTAGCTATCAGACTGGCGTGCATGGGCGACTCGTACTTTCTCCGTTCGCACACGTTCATCCAGTCGTTGCATATGTTCCGGAGGGCGGCGGAGAATATTTCACCATATTGACCCAGCTGGTCGTAAATGGACTTGTTGGCCGACGCGCGAGTAGCCCGGTCGGGATGTGGCAGCAAGCCGTTAGCCTCGCCGTACGAGAGCGTCTTCTTCTTATCTTCAACTTCCACATCGAACATGCGCGTATTGAGCCACTTGCTCTGCAGCTCCTCCCATCCTTTCACGCCGTACTGGTCCTTCTCGATGATGACCTGTTCTTCTATTTCGCTGAGTTGATGAGCAACTTGTCTTCTGAGTCTTTCTAGCGAATGCCTGTAGGTTTTCAGCGCAGGACTTTTGATAATTTTGGGCTTCTTGTAGACAAGAGCGCCTGCTTCAAGCTCGAAGAAAGCTAACATCTTGCCCAGTTTGGCCTCCAGCTTATTGGCTTTTTCGAAAAGCGATTGTGTCTCGGGTAGGGTCATGTTTGCGGCGAAGGACAAGCCTGCAAATAGTGAGATGTCCCAGAATTTGGCCTGAATGGCCTCGAAGTCTTTGATGCACTTGCAGAGATGTTTGGCAGAAAGCTTCTTGATTTTTCCCTGATATTTCTTGGCGAAACCCTCAGCCGTTTTGCTCACATCATTTATGGCTTTTTCGAGTGAGGGGTCAATGATGCTTGGGAATACTGCGGAGAGATCCCAGGCGATTTCGGTTTTGGGCATAGGAATCATCTTGCTTTAGAAGCTGTTGGAAGTTGAATTAAATGTTTTGATAGCGCGCTACATGTGCGCAGGTTTTTTAAGCGTGAACAGAGAAAGTAGTGTTTCCGACTTTCTATGGAAACTGTTTCTAGAAAGGTTAATCTGCTGAAGCCTTTCGACGTGGACAACGTAAGCATTAGGAAGGACGAATATTTCGCAGATGCGTTTATTGTGGATTTGCCTTTAGACTACGTGCCTGACCATATGTGGCAGGAAATTTTCGAAGGAAAGTGGAAGTCAAGCAGACATTTATGGGATAGGAAACTGTATGTGCTCGGTAGCCAGCTCAGACTCGTAACGTCACCTGATGACTTCGAGGCCAAACTC
Source organism: uncultured Candidatus Bathyarchaeia archaeon (assembly GCA_964354055.1). Classification (GTDB taxonomy): domain Archaea; phylum Thermoproteota; class Bathyarchaeia; order Bathyarchaeales; family Bathycorpusculaceae; genus DATKKK01. The sequence continues at coordinate 7,095 of CAYGYI010000044.1, forward strand.
AACTGGATAGAAAACATGATTCTCGAAACCAACAAGGCCGTAGACGAACTGCTTCTCGCAATCCAGCAGGAAGAAGAAAGAAGAATAAAAACCGAAGTACGCAAACGCACCCCATGGGAAGAAAGAGCCAGAATCGAAATGATCAAAGACGCTCTGAGAAAGAAATCAGCATAACCAGAAAATGAACAATTCCACACTGTCATTGAGCACTGCTGCCGCAAATCACAGTTACAGATTCAAGTCGCAACTGCTTGTGCCCTGTCATCAAGTCGCTAGCGAACCGCTCAAGATTCTTGAACCTGTATATAAAACGGTCAAAAAACTATCATGCCTACCGTGTGTCGCCAGGCTCAGCTGGCGTCAGCCATGAAAGCGCTCGTAGTGGTACAGGTATTCCTGCGCGTAGCCTGCGTATCTGCCGAAGTAGTTTCTGCCAAATAGGCTCAGCATCTCATACTCCGTCCTGCTTAGCGACTTCTCATTGGCCATTCTGTCCACGAATTTGCGCGGAAACTGCTCTGCATAACGTCGCAAAATCACGCGTCTCATCCATACGTCCACGGGGAACGCCTCAAGCTTTCCCAGAGAGAACAGCAAAACGCAATCCGCCACCTTAGGACCCACACCGGGAAAACACAGTAGCGCTCTCTTAGCTTCCTCGTAAGGCAGCCTGCGCAAACCTTTGAAATCAAAATTGCTTTCCTTTATGGTCTTCGAGGTTTCACAGATGTATTTTGCCCTGTAGCCGAGACCGCACTCCGCAAGCTCGCGAAAGTTGGCTTTTGCCAGCCTCTCAGGTGAAGGAAACATGAAAAAGCTATGTCCTTCAAACGGGACCTTGTCTCCAAATTTCGTGCAGAGCTTGAGAAGCATGTTCTTGATGGATGGAATGCTTTTGTATGTGGCGCAGATATACGATGCCAGGCATTCCCACGGATCTTGCCTGAGAATCCGCAAGCCACGAAACTCGCAAACTGCGTTCTTGATGTGCCTGTCTCTGCCGATTTCGTCGAAAATCTTAAGCAAGTTATCGTCTAGGCCGAAGTAGTTTCTGACGGAGGTTGTCTTTGCGTTTTCGAACTGGAGTTCCTCGCCGATCTGTCGGACTTTGAATGGACCTTGGCTAGTCACACCGTACCACCATTCGCTCTTCTTCTCCCATCTGAAAGCCTGTCCGCAGCAAAGTGTAACCTCCAAATTCAGCGGACAAGTCGGATCTAGACGGATACTCATCGTGGCATGCCTTCCTCTGACCGTATGGGGATGTTCTAGTTTTTATCAGAGCACCTATAAAGATAGATACGTTTGATGTCTTCAAGAGGAACAACATTTGAAAAACGCAAACCTCGCAATACTAGAGCAACTGCGTGAAGAACCCTATGCATCGATAATCTGCTACCCGCGAACAAGCAAAGCGGATTTGCGAAGCCGTCTGAAAGAACTGCAAACGTTAGGTGTTTCTGCATTGGAGTTTTCTGGCGAGAAGTTGATTTTCGGTAAGTCTATTCTGGGCAAAGGCTGTGTAGGCATAGTCACGTTAGCTTGCGTGAAGGGGAGGAAAGTAGCTCTAAAGATACGGAGAGTTGACGCTGACCGTGCTAAAATGCAGCGTGAAGCGCAGTTGCTCAAGAAAGCGAATTCGGTGCGCGTTGGGCCCAAGCTGCTGGGTGCAAGCAGAAACTTCATGCTTATGCGGTTCGTGGATGGCAGTTTGCTTCCAGATTGGTTTCAAAAAAAGCCAAACGAGGCAAGAACGAGGAAAGTCGTGCGCGAGATACTGGAGCAGTGTTTTCGTTTGGACGAGATCGGCTTGGATCATGGCGAGTTGAGCCACGCACCTAAACATGTGATTATTGATGGAAAAGACAAGCCGTTCATTGTGGATTTTGAGACAGCTAGCCTCAATCGCAGACCCTCCAATGTCACATCAATGTGCCAGTTCCTCTTCCTCAGCAACGAAGTCGGCACTCAAGCAACTGAAATCTTGGGCAAAGTGGATAGAGAGGCAATTCTCGATGCCTTGAGACGGTACAAACTTGACCGTTCTTATGAGAATTTCCAAAGCGTGCTGCTGGTCTGTAGAGTTTAGACGATGTAGCCTGTGGGCTGAGTTTGAGGTTTTCTCTGCTCTGTCTTCTCTAGGCCGAATTCCTTGGCGGCTTCAGCCAAGTTCAGCCATGTCTCGATTTGAAACTGCTTCGCTAAGCGTTTCTTGTCGTAGATCAGAGGAATGAAGTCCACGAAAATCCAGCCGTAAGGCTCAGCCATCCTCCTCTCTCCCCATGGAAAACTGGGGCTCGAACTCTTATAACCACGTATGTAAAAACGTGATAGAAGAAAATTCTAGAACAAAAACTAGGACGCCGAGCCTAAGCGCAAACTTCTTCCAGCTTATCCTGCTCCAAAGCTTCTCTAATCTCAAGTGCAATTCGCTTGCCAATGTACATGTTCTCGCCATACTTCAAATATGCGTATGGTGACGTTCCGATGCCCACGTTTGTGCCTGCCACGATGCGCGCAGAAATCTCAAAGGCATAGATCTCCTGATTGTCGGTGATTATGGTTTCAAGGCAGAACGGTCCGATGATGCCTGGAGGTGCAAGCGCCTTAGCGGTTTTGTGCACGTTGTCACCCATCCTGATGAGCTCTGGCAGCAGCGATTCACGTAGCGTCAAGGGTATGTTGCCGATTATGGTGTAGGTTGGGCTTACGCCTAGTTCCAGCTGGTCGCCAGCAGGTATTCTGCCTATGGCGTCCACTGCAGACTCGTATCGCCTGTCCACACCCAAAAACTCCACGTCATCTTTGATTATCGAGCTGAAATAGTGCGGATAAACGTTGACGCCGAGCACGTACTGTTGCAGGTGGATGCTGGTCACATCTTCTTTGCTCAGCAAGCCGCGCTTGACCATTTCTTCAGCTTTTTCATGGAACTCCTTCGCCGATTTCGCCAGAAAGTAGCCTTTACCTCCCTTTGCACCTGGCAGCTTGGCTATAACGAGACCTTCTATGTGTTCAGGTTTGTCGTATGTTTTGGGTAACTTCAGGCCAGCTTTCTCCAGCCATTGTCTCTGTCTTTCGCGTCCAGCCTCCCAATGCAACAGCATACGATTCCCAAACATGGGCACATGCAAATTGTCAGTAAGCTGTTCAGTGCTCAAATAGGCCGTGAACGATCCATGCGGAATGAGCACGACATTGAGCTTCCGTAGCTTCTCCTGCAACTTCGGATCAAGCAGTTCAGTGAAGTCCTTTACGAGTATGATCTCGTCTGCAAGCGGAAACTTCCGATACAGTATCTCATCAGCCTTCTTGCACACACAGACTGTGCGAAA
>CAYGYI010000045.1:0-10359 GCA_964354055.1 uncultured Candidatus Bathyarchaeia archaeon
CCAGCGGTGCACGTGCCTTCAAGTACCACTCCATCAGGTCAGAGCCGCACACACCACAGGCTTTCATTTGCACCAATACTTCATCTTCTCCGATCTCTGGAACAGAGACCTCCTCAATGCGTATGTCTTGTTGACTGTAGTACACTGCGGCTTTCATGACGACTCAATCCGTTTTCTGTAGTTGCGCACTTAAGACTTTCCAACACACGTTATTGAATGGTTCTGTCTGGCCGGACACCATTCGCATAAAGGCTTTAATAGCTAAGAGAGACAATCGTCTGCCATGAGCCAAGAAAAAGCCCGCAAAATCGAGAAAATCGTTGGCTATACATTACTTGCAATAGGCTTGATTTTCATAATCCTTCCAGCCCTGCTTGCCCTCTCTATGTTCATAATGGGCGTGCATATTCCACAACTAATTCCAATATCCAGCGACGGGCAAGGAGACATCGCCAGAGCTGCTGCAGAATTTAGCAACGTCTGCCTTATCTTCTTCATATTCATTGTGATGGTTTGGGCAGGGTCAATAGTTTCGAGTCGTGGCGTAACGATGGTGAAGGATGTGAGACTGAAACTGGCTAAGAAAAGTCTCAAAGAAGTTGTTGACACCATCGATAAAGTTGAAGACGAAAGTGCCTAGCTAGCCTTCAAGTGTTGGCGTTTTCTCAAGAATCTCCTTAATCTTCCGAAGGAAATCAGCAGCAGGCGCACCATCCAAAGTGCGGTGGTCATATGAAAGGCTCATAGTAACTATAGGTTTTATCTCTATTCTTCCATCAGCGACAATGGGTTTCTCGATTAGCGAGCCAACGCCAAGTATAGCAGCCTCAGGAGGATTAATGATAGGTGTGAAGAAGTCAACACCGTACATGCCAAGATTTGTGACTGTGAATGTGCCACCGCTCAATTCGTCCTTAACGAGCTTCCCTGCCCTAGCTTTTTCGAAAAGTTCTTTGACCAGTTGATCTGTTTCCTGCAAGGTCTTTTTATCTGCATTGTGTATTACAGGGACGACTAGGCCTTGCTCGGTTGCCATAGCCACACCAATATTCACATCCTCAAAGAGTTTTATCTGATCCCCTGCAAATGTCGAGTTGACCATCGGATGCTCGATCAAGGCCTTTGCCGCCGCATCTACGATAATAGAGGTGTACGAAACACTAAGTCGTCTATGAAGCGCTGTGGCTTTTGAGAAGTTGACTTCCATGAAGAGCGTGCTGTGAGGGGCAGTTCTGAAGCTGGTTGATACACGTTCTGCACAGGTTTTCCTAAGACCTCCCAGCGGAATTGTTTGTTTGACTCTGAGGACAGCTTCGTTTTGTTCAAGGAATTTCCGAACGTCTTCTTCAGCTATTCTTCCTTCTGGTCCGCTACCTTTGATCAAAGCAAGATCTACATTGGATTCTCTTGCCAAACGTTTCGCGGCAGGCGAAGCGAGAATGCGCTCGGGTGTTTCAGCCAATGTCGCTGACTCTACGTGCGTTTCAATTTCTGAGAATGGCTCATCAGGACTGACTATAACTGCAATGACACTATCAACTGGTGCAGTAACACCTCCTTCGAGGTAGATCTTACGCAGAACGCCTGAGGCTGGCGCTTCTAGGTCATACGTTGCCTTCTCGGATACTATTTCAACTATGGGCTCGTTTTTCTCAACTACGTCGCCTTCTTTCTTGTACCATTTGCCGACTGTGCCCTCTTTCATAGTAAGGCTTAGTCTTGGCATAACAACCTTTGTCACCACGTTCAGATCACCGCTCTAACTGCTTTAATTATGGCTTTCTCATCAGGGATGACGTACTGCTCCAGCGGAGGACTGAAGGGAATGGGCGTGTCAGGTTCGGCCACGCGTTTTATTGGAGCATCCAAGTAATCCAAAGCCTCTTCAGCCACGACGGCGGCAATCTCGGCGCTGACGCCGCCAGTTTTGCAGTCCTCGGTCACGATTACCAGTCTACTAGTCTTCTTGACCGAGCCAACTATCGTCTTCTTATCCAGTGGCGCCAACGTTCGAGGGTCAACGACCTCAACATTTATCCCTTGATTCTCAAGCTGCTTTGCCGCGTTCAGAGCCTTATGAACCATGTATGATGTGGCCACGATCGTCACGTCTGAGCCTTCTTTTTTCACGTCGGCTGCTCCAAACGGAATAGTGTATTCCTCTTCAGGAACTTCTGAGGCTGTTGGGTAGAGCAGTTTATGTTCGCAAAAGAACACAGGATTATTGCCACGGATAGCAGTTTTCAGCAGCCCTTTTGCATCGTAAGCTGTTGACGGAGCTGCCACGTATAGACCGGGAACATGCATGAACCATGCTTCAAGACTTTGCGAATGATGAGATGCAATATTCACTCCTGCCCCGAAGGGCGTCCTTATCACCAAGGGTGCGGATGTCTGGCCTCCGAACATGTATCGAATCTTTGCGGCTTGGTTCGCGATCTGGTCCATGGCCAACGCTGTTAGATCCCCAAACATTATCTCCGCAACGGGCCGCATTCCAGTTATCGCAGCGCCTACCGCAGTGCCTATGATGGCATTTTCGGAGATGGGAGTGTCTCGGACTCGTTCGTCTCCGAACTCTTCTGCTAAGCCTTCCGTGACCTTGAAGGCGCCTCCCCAGAACCGACCTATGTCCTCGCCGAGCAGGAAAACTGTAGAATCTCGACGCATTTCCTCTCTCAATGCTTCACGTAGCGCTTCTTTGTATGTGATCCTCCTAGTCACTCCTTTCGCCTCCTAAGCGTAAACATCTTCCAATGCTTCTTCAGGTGTGGGGTAGGGGCTTTCCTTGGCGAATTTTACTGCCTCCTCAACGGCCGCGGATGCCTCATTCTCAATTTGCTTAATCTCTGCCTCTGTAAACGACCTTATCTGCATCAGTTTCTCCTTGAAAAGCTCGATCGGGTCTTTGCGCAACCATTTCTCAACTTCCTCCTTGGGCCTATATTTTGCGGGATCAGCGCGAGAATGCCCCCTGCGCCTGTACGTCTTGCATTCAATCAGCGTCGGACCTTCGCCTCTTCTTGCTCTTTCGACTGCTTGCTTTGCTGCTTGATAGACTGCCAGAACATCATTCCCTTCCACAGTCAGGCCTGGGAATCCGTATGCGAGAGCTCGGTCGGCTACGTTGCTGATGGCCATTGCCCTCGTTTGCCGCGTTCCCATAGCGTAAAGGTTATTTTCACAGATAAAAACCACAGGCAGCTTCCACACCGACGCCAAGTTCAGGCTCTCATGGAACGTTCCCTGATTTGATGCACCTTCGCCGAAAAAACACACAGTCACTTGGTCTGTCTTTCTAAGCTGGGCAGACAGCGCTGCGCCAACGGCTATAGGAAGACCTGCGCCGACGACGGCTGTTGCACCAAGCATGCCTATGCTGAAGTCGGCAATGTGCATTGAGCCTCCCTTGCCTTTGCAGTAGCCTGCTTTTTTCCCAAGGATCTCGGCCATAGTTCGCTTGAGGTCTGCGCCTTTGGCTATACAGTGCCCATGTCCCCTGTGCGTGCTAGTGATATAGTCATCTTTCCTAATTGCACAGCAAGCGCCGACGGCCACGGCTTCTTCACCTGCGTATAGATGAATTGTGCCTGGGACAAGATTTTGTCCATAAAGTTCGAAGACTTTTTCTTCGAAAAATCTGATTTCCATCATTTTCCGCAGCATGGTGGCAATATCTTCTTTCGTTGGTTCCGATGTCAAGGGTTTCCGCTCACGTGGTTTTGGTTCACTTGTTATAGCCTCCTAAGGCTCTATATTAATCTGTGACTCTTCACTTTCAGAGTATAACGTGTCTAAGTATGCAGGATATTTGTCTTCGTTGTCATTTTGTCGTTAACAAACCTGCCAATTGGCGAAATGTCAACTTTGACTGAACTTGCATAAAAGGAATTGAGAACTTTGCGAGCGGCGTTTGTTTAAGCGTCAAAGGCATTTGGGTACAGCAGTTCGCATTGCCGGAAATCCCATCTCCAGCTTTATATCTTATGATTGTGAGATAATAATTGCAGAAGGCAATGCAACAGCGCTTTTGAGAGTCTTGGGGGGGTACAGATGCAGAAATCCTATTCGAAATTGGTGGGAATAGTTGGAAAGCCCAACACAGGCAAATCTACATTTTTCAGCGCCGCCACCCTCGCGCCTGCGGAAATAGCCAACTACCCTTTTACAACAATCAAGCCAAACAGAGGAATCGGATACGTTCGAACGCCATGCGTGCATGAAGAGTTTAATGTCAAAGACACGCCAGGTAACTCTCTGTGCATGGATGGCGTTAGACTTATTCCTGTGGAGTTCATTGACTGCGCAGGACTTGTCCCAGGTGCATGGGAAGGCAGAGGGCTGGGCAACCAGTTCCTTGACGAGGTCAGGAAAGCCGACGCCCTCATCCACATCATTGACGCCTCTGGCGGTACAGACTGCGAAGGACGACTCTGCAAACCAGGCGAGCATGATCCGCTTGAGGATGTCAAGTTCCTTGAGAATGAGATAACGATGTGGATGGCAAACATCCTCAAAAAGGACTGGCCGAAAATCGCCAGAACCGTAGAGGCAGAATCGAAAGACCTTTTCACGCTTTTCGAGGAAAGACTCAGTGGCCTGTCAATAAAACGCAACCACATTTTCGAAGCCACGAGAAAAGCGGGGCTCAACGCGGACAAGCTTGCCTCTTGGAGTGACGCAGATTTCCTAAAGTTCGTGGACACGCTGCGACAAATCGCCAAGCCCATGCTGATCGTGGCAAACAAGATAGATGTGCCCTCAGCCCAAGAGAACTTGGAAAGACTAAGAAAATCAAACTACATAGTCGTTCCCTCTTGCGCAGAGGCTGAACTTGCTCTGCGAAGAGCCGCCGAAAAGCAACTCATAGACTATAGGCCGGGAGATTGCAACTTCAACATAAAAAACCCTGACAAGCTAAGCGAGAGCCAAACAAAGGCCTTGGAGACAATCAGGGAAAAAATACTGCTAGAGCTCGGCGCCACCGGCGTTCAAGAGGCCATAAACACGGCGTTCTTCAAACTCCTCAGCATGGTAACAGTTTATCCTGTTGAGGACTTGGAGCACTTGTCAGATCATAACGATCGAATCCTGCCGGATGCCTATCTCGTGCCTTACGGAACAACCGCCCGCCAACTAGCATACATAATTCACACCGAACTCGGAGAAGGTTTCATATACGCCGTTGAAGCCAGAGAAAAGAAGCGAGTCGGAGAAGACTACATAGTTAAAGACAGAGACGTTTTGTCCATCGTAAGCGCCAAGAAAAGAACCTAGTTACATCTATTCGCCAAAGCGCCTCTGGCGACTTTGAAACGTCCTTATGGCTCGTAGCAAGTCGATCGCACGAAAATCAGGCCAATAAGCGTCCAAAAAGCAAAGCTCACTGTAGGCAGACTGCCACAGCAGAAATCCACTCAACCTCTCTTCGCCTGACGTCCTAATAATCAAGTCAGGGTCAGGTCTAGGCAAATGCGAAGTATACAGATATTGCTCGAATAATCGCTCATCAACTTCATTAGGTCTCAGTTTGCCTTCGTGAACTTCCTCTGCAATCTTCCGTACAGCATCAACGATTTCCGCTCTTCCACCGTATGCAAACGCAAAGTTCAGAAAATGACCAGCGTAATCCTGCGTCGCTTTCTCTGCGTCTGTTATCATTTTCTGCAGGCTTTCAGGTAAAAGGCTCATGCGGCCAAGAACTTTCACGCGTACCCTGTTTTTGTGGATGCGTTCATCGGTCAGGATTTTTCGAAACTCATCCTCCGCGATGCGCATAATCTCGCTGACTTCTCCCGAAGTTCGTTGGAAATTCTCAGTGGAGAACGCATACAGCGTGGTCGATTTCACACCGAGTTTTATACACCAGTCAAGCAGTCTTTCAACGTTTTCGGCACCTTTTTCATGGCCGAACCATGGGTTGAGTTCTTTTTCCGAAGCCCATCTCCTGTTCCCATCTAGTATGATCGCTATATGTTCCGGTTTCGCCCCGTTCCTCACCTGGTACCAAAGCCATTTCTCGTAAAGCTTGTACACACCAACTACGGAGAGGAGTTTTCTAAACACTAGTCGAACCTCGCACTATCAAAAACCCTACTGGGATCGCACTTGTCTATGCGTCTTATAGAAAGAGTTCTGTCAGCCTCAATTAAGAGTTGCTCTGTCTCTGAAAAGATTCTGTTGGAGATTTCAGCAAGTTCAACGCTGAACTCGCGAAGCGCCCAAACATCCGTTTTACAGTTTATCTCATGAGGAAGAATAGGGTGGCGCGGGCCGTGTTTTGGCAGAAAAGCCAGAATCTTGTCGCAGATCTTCGCTGTGACCAGAGGTGACGTAGTTCCACATAGTGTCTTAGCGTGCATTTGCTCTAGGTTGTTGTGCAGTTCCTCGAAATCTGATTCGCCTATTAGGGCAAATTTAGCCTTCAACAATTTCCTCAGCTCGATTGCCAGTTTCCTCGAAGAATCCAGAAGCTGATCTATGAATCACAAGGATTACAATAACCGAAGCTATCCCTATCAATACGCCCACAATTATTGCATACACGAGTTTCTCGTAGCCCATTTCAGGTCTCGTAAGCACGTCTGCAGTACCTTCGAATATTCGGCTAGACCACACGATTGAGACTATCAAAGCAGCGTTACGCAGCAACCTCGGGTCGCGTTCAAGATACCAGCGTATCGCCCTGCCCAGCAGTGCCACAGAAGCACCGATTACTATCAGAGTTATCGAGCCTCTGATGAAATGGCCAGCGATCTGCGGAAAAATGCTGAACCATGCACCAATGTCAGACGGAGTCTCACCAGAAGCCACGAACGCAGCAGCGTTCGTCCATCCTAAATAAATGCCCAACACGACACAGATCAGTCCTGCAATCGCTGAGAAGCCGGAGATCTGCACTCGCAAGGGTGGCGGCGAGTACTCTTTGGCCCATCGATAAAGGTTCTTGGCTGCCCTGTCTACACCGAAACCTTTCAAAACCAAAACAGCGCTCAAGACGAAAACGAACACCACCCCAGCGATTGAGATCAAATTGAGCAGCCACAAAATGCCGAAGATCATTATCAGAAGACCTGGTAGACCCAGCACATAATAAGAGTACTTAGGTTCTTCGACAAGCATTTTGAGATATCGCCAGGTGACAGCAGCCGTTTCCTCGATTGATTCGCTGTGCTTCACGACCAGTCGTTTGACTGAAGTCACAGGAACTCTCGACTCCACGAGAGGCAGTACAGCCTCGTCTGAGTAACCGTCCGTCACCAAGATGACTTCAGTGGCGGGAAAGGAGCTCAGCAGTTGAGATAATTCTGCAACCAGCTTCCTGTCTGCTTTGACTCCTCCTTGCTTGGAGCCTGACAGGGTTGCTATCTCGAATGTTTCCTCAGGTTTGCGCTCGCTTGTCAGACGGTCATAAGTGCGCACAGCTTCGAACATGGCGTTGGCATCTGTTTCCTCTGCATCATGCAGAGCCAGTGTCACAGCGGCGTCAAGGTTTTCTTTTCGGCCAACCACGGGAGTTCCGATCTGGGCCTTGACATCTAAATCGCCGTCCCTATCTACGCACAAGATGAGGATTCGCTTCTGCTCGTTGTCTTGCGTCTCTCCCATGTGTATCTCGGTCTCTAAACACTAGATGCATCGTGTGAATATTAACTTTAATCCGCCTGTCATGGAGGTTCTCCCGCACAACCCTCTCTTTTTCTATCTTCTGTGATTTGAAGCAACCTATTTGCTCCCAAAGTTGTTCCCGTCGAATCACATACATGAACATTCCTTAGAAACTGGCGAAAAAGAGTCGAGCGCGCAACTTATCGATAGCCAGATTAGCGACATCCAAACGGAGCAGCATAGCCACCCGTTCGTTGACGACGCGTGGTATGTACCACATGAGCCAGAACCTTTCGTCTCCAGACCTAGTGCACGGTTCACAAATCGTAGCCACGGTTTCCTCCTTGCCCATGACCTATTCCATCAGATTGAAGAGTCTCTGCACAGCTCAACACTTGAGCCATACCAAATCATTGGCAAAATAGAAACCATATTCGAAAGATGGCTCAAAACATATGAAAACAGCTTCATCAAAATAGTCAACGTAAAAGAGAAGAAGTTAATCCTCAGCCGAGTAGTCTGCCGCTTCATGCGTGAATACAAGAAGAGACTCTGGAAACGCTACGGTTTTCTCGATCAAATCCGTTGGGATCTCATGTTAACGTTGACGGTTGATCCTGAAGCCTTTTCAAAACTGGCTGAAGAATACGCTTCAGTAATAGAAGGATGGGACAAGCTCCGTTCTGCCACTCGACGCGTGTATGGCGACTTCCTTTTCATCCGCGTTCTAGAAATACAGAAGACAGGTCGGCCTCATTTGCACATCCTCATTTCAGGGATTCAATACATCCCTAAAGAATGGATAATGAAGCTCTGGTCTCGCTACGGAATAGGCCTTCAAGTTCACATTGGCGCGGTTCGTCGCCATGATCTCCGCGGCCTTTGCTACGTTATGAAATATATCAAAAAGACAACACGAACCTTAGGAAAAGACCTCTTGTATTCAAGCCTTCTCTTCGCCTCAAACCGTCGACAACGGGGATTCTCCATCCGTCGTCGCCTAATCTCGACAATACACCAAGAGCAACCCGAACCAAAAAGCACCTACGAGTTCGGAGGATTCGCACACACAAACGACGTCATATGCTACTGCTGCCAAAGAGGTATCCCATTCAAAAACACCATCTACATTCGAGACGACGAGCACTTCCTTGAAGGTTTAGGCTAGTCCTTTCCTTCATCCGTTTTTCCAGAACCTCAGCGTGCGCTCTAACAGTAGTGAAATAGCGCAGAGTGGAAATCATAAATAGCTCTTCTAGGACTATTTCAACTTGTGTGATCTTTTGAACTGCCCGATATGTCGCAAAGAAGTTGAAGACGATCCAGCGCTTACCCACTGCCCTCACTGTGGTGTTCAAATGAAATGGGCTTATGTAGGAGTCTCTAGTGCGCCTCAAGTCATGAAAGAGAGAGCACGCGCTAGTTCGACAATTTGGGGTCCAATCGGTGCAATAAGCATAATGTTCAGCATAGTCTTTTTTATTGGCGCTGTTTTTGCGGGTTCCTACTACAAGAGCGAGTCTTTTGGGGTTCATCCATACATATTTTCGCGAACCACATATCCTTACCAGCAGTACACTTTTCCACTAGGGTTGTTGGGAGTTCTCACTTTGATCGTTGGAATCGTGGGCTTAGTCCATAGAGCAGAGCAGAAGAAGTAGGCGAGCGCGAATTCTAACACATGTAATCAAACTACACGCACGCGATAGTTCTCGGTTTTTGCTTTTGGCATTCAGTGCCGCCCTACAAGAGATTGAGCACTGGCTATGAAAAGCTTATGTATTGAGCGTGTCGGAATATTGACGAGGCAGGGTTTTATGGCAAACGGCCTTTACTCGCATCGGTGGGAGTTTGGCGAGAGCCAAACGGCTTACGTCTCAATTACCCCATACGCAAAGGCCAGCTCGCACTAATCCTCAGTTCCGTCTATACGTACCAAGCTCAACCCTAGAAACGCGGTGGTCAACGGTCATATTCTTCTTCAATTCCTCGACAGGCGAATATCTGATGATGCTTTCGACTGCCACACCTGTCGTGTTAGAAGGATCCTTAGGATTCAGTCCTTCAAGGGACAGTAGTCCCATCATGGCTCGGACTTCACCAACATCCTTACAATCTCGAACCAAAAAAGACCCATCATTTTCGGGAGCATAGGCGACAATATACAATTTGAGCTCGCTTTCCATGTATTGACTGACAAGGAATTCTAGCGCGAGGAGCTGTACGATTTTCTTGTTGTCTAAACCATCAAAAGGTAATGCCAGTCCGACATTAGCGTTCTTCTTAGCATAATCAACTAGTTGCCGGAGCAAACGGTGGAAGTCAGTCTTTGTGCCTTTCATTTCAACAACTCCTTTTCCTTTTATGTGCAAGTCCGGTCCCGCGCCTCTTTGGGGAATCGCCTCGACATTCTTAGACCTGAAGTATTCAATCATGACACATCGGACAGTTTCTTCTTTCATTTAATCTTACCTCAGGACAATATGACTTACATTTGTCGATTTAAATTATTCGAGCAAGAGAATCTCGATTTCTGTTTTAAGAATCGCCAGAATATGCGAAAAGACTGTTCAAGACCTTGTAGACCAAACAAATCGGAAAACCCGAAAAGCTATCCATTCATCTGTCGTTGGGGGTGCGGAGAGGGGGGTGAGAAAAAACGGGTGACCGGAGGCGCGGGATACGGCGAAGCTGAGGGGTTCCCGCGGGGCTTTAGCCCTCATCCCGTTTTTTCGAGCAAGGAAGAGACTG
>CAYGYI010000046.1:0-10160 GCA_964354055.1 uncultured Candidatus Bathyarchaeia archaeon
CGAGTCGCGGACCCGGGTCCAAATCCCGGCCGGAGCACCACAAATCTTAGGCTTATTTCCCCCTTTGTTCTGGTTAAAAAAAGCCCAACTCATGCGATTTCAGGGGTGCGGTTGAGATTGGAGCATAAATTCGCTATTGGAATTGTCCTGTGTAACAGTCTTTAAAATGGGTGCAAACTCGATTGAAGCTCTTCCTGCATGTCATTATAGCTATTTGACGTGAAGCGGGAAGAGAAGTTCTTTTATCTCTTTGCTGGCACACATCAAATTATGCCTTCAACAATGGGGAAGAGGTATCCACGTGATTACACGGATGAGGAGCTTCGAGCCCAGGCTCATGATCTTGAGAGCGCCGTCACGATCCCTGTGAATGTTGAGATCAAGGCGGATCACCGGGTACTCGACCTCAGCGAAATGGAGAGAATTCTGTATCAGGCCAAGAAAATCGTTCTCCAAGACTGTGGTTGCCGCGGGGACAAGGGGAATTGTGATGCTCCTAGACACGTTTGCATAAGTATAGACCCTGCAGACGACTACGTTGCCAGGTCTGCAAGATATCACGCTCACAATCTACGCTGGAAGAGGCGCTCAACGCTCTGAAGAGGAGCCATGAGGCTGGTCTGGTCCACATGGCGTACACGATGAGGGGCGAGGAGCGCGTTACCCTAGTCTGCAGTTGTTGCCCCTGTTGTTGTCACACGCTGGGCGGGCTTCTCCGCCACGGCATCGCCACGCAAGTCCTCACGTCAAGATTCATCGCAGAGCAGAGCCAAGAAAAATGTGAAGCATGCGGAAAATGCGTCGACCGTTGCGTCTTCGGAGCCCGAGATATCGACCACCGCAAACTCAAATACAACCAGTCCAGATGCTTCGGCTGTGGCCTCTGTGTCTCCTCCTGCCCCGCCGACGCAATAACTCTAATGCCTCGACATCAGAGTCAAACGCACACAAGATGAAAGATACGAAAAGGACCCCGCGAAAAACAACCTCAAAACATTATGGATCCACGCATAGACAAAGCTAGCCAAGGAAAGACTCTGGACTCTCACTCAGCTTATCATAGGCACGCTTCTATTAGCAAAAACCTGTTCTGGTCCTTGTTTGCAGTATATCTCCAAGAAAAATAAGCCCGCTTTTCCTTATATTCCGGAAAATTCCCTCCTTTCGCAAATTGGCTGGCGTAGACAGTTTTAAATACCGATTGCGTGCCTAGAAGTGGAGAGGATGAGAAGGCGTTGAGATGGGAGCGGCAGATATCGCTTGGGTCTCCACTGCAACGGCGCTCGTCATGTTAATGACTCCTGCTTTGGGGTTTTTCTACGGCGGTTTGGTTAGAAAGAAAAACTTGGTTTCAACAATTGCTTAATGTCTCGCTATTTTTGCAGTCGTGAGTTTGGTGTGGGCTCTTTGGGGTTACAGCCTAGCTTTTGCCCCCAGCGTCGGAGGTTTCGGCTTCGTTGGCGACTTGTCCGCTGCTGGACTGAACAATATCGGTCCTTCAACGATAAATTCAAACTACTCAACAAACATTCCCGAATACCTGTACTTTGCCTTTCAGCTGAAATTCGCGGCAATAACGCCAGCATTGATAATTGGGGCCTTTGCAGAAAGGATAAAATTCCGTTCGCTGTTGATTTTTGCCGTCCTATGGTCAACTATCATCTATTCGCCTGTTGCCCGCTGGGTTTGGGGTGTAGGCGGATGGATATTTTCACTAGGAGCGTTGGATTTTGCAGGCGGCATGGTCGTTCACACCACGGCAGGTCTTTCTGCGCTGGCAGCTGCATTAGTTGTTGGGCGAAGGAAAGACGCTGACCACGCAAAAGAGTTCAGACCAAATAACATACCCTTCGTTATTCTTGGAACAGCATTGCTCTGGTTCGGCTGGTTTGGTTTCAATGCAGGAAGTTCCTTGGCGGCCAACGATATTGCCGTTTCAGCACTTGTCGTAACCAACTTATCTGCAGCGGCAGCAGCAGTAAGCTGGATGCTCGTTGACTGGAAACTCAAAGGGAAGCCGTCAGCTGTTGGCATCTCCGTAGGAGCTGTATGCGGACTGGCTGCTATAACACCTGCTGCAGGCTACGTTGGCGTTCCTGCAGCGATAGTAATTGGTTTATGCGCGGGCGTTTTGTCTAACCTCATTTCAAACTGGCGGGCTGGTAGAACAAGACTGGATGACTCGTTAGATGTTTTTGCCTGCCATGGTGTGGGTGGAATCTGGGGATCTATAGCTATTGGACTTTTTGCATCAAAAACTATAAACCCGGCTGGCAAAGATGGTCTATTCTTTGGAAATCCGCAACAGATACTCGTTCAATTAATAGCAGTCACGGCTGTTGCGCTTTTCGCATTCGTTGGCTCCTATGCGATTCTTAAACTAGTCAACTTCTTTGCACCATTGCGAGTAAGTCCCGAAGAAGAGGAAAGAGGCCTAGATGAAAGCGAGTTCGGAGAAGAAGCATACAGCGAACAGTAGCCGTGCCAAGAACTGACCTAACGCATGTAGAGGCCTTTTCGCACCAGCAAATTCGAGAAAAAAGGAAAATTGCGGAAACGCCGCCATCAATTACAGATGGGAAGTTGGATTCTTTTAGCGTTGTCTTTTGCCCTGTATGTACTCCTCAACCGATTGTTTGGCCACTGGGTCAGGCACCTGGATCGGTGGGTGTTTGAAGGCGTATGAGGATATGCTCAATAGCTGTCCAGCTATCTTGCGGTCTAGAGCTATTTTGACTGCGCGGATGATGTCGATGACTACGCCTGCGCTGTTAGGCGAGTCCTCAACCTCAAGCTTCACCGTGATTGTCAATGGTCTGTCGCCGAATTTTCGGCCTTTCAGCCATATGTAGCAGATTTTCTTGTTTCCAAGAAACGGCACGTAATCGCTTGGTCCAATTCGCGTAGGCAAGTCATATGGAACCATGCTTGTGACGGCTTCGGTCTTGCTGATGCGTTTGGTCTTCAATCGCTCTTCCACGGTCATGTTCTGAAAATCTGTGTCTCCGCCGAGGTTGAGCTGATAAGTCTCATCTATGACCACGCCTCGGTCCACACATAGCCGTGCAATGTTTCTATGCAGGATCGTGGCGCCCACTTGGCTTTTTATGTCGTCACCAGCGACTGGCAAGCCTTTCTTCTCAAACTTCTTTGCCCACTCGAAGTCTGAGGCAATGAACTCGGGCATGCAGTTTATGAATGCACATCCTGCGTCCAGCGCAGCCTGTGCATAGAATCGCACGGCGTCGTGGCTACCCACAGGTAGGTAGTTGACGAGAATGTCGGCTTTTGAATCCTTCAGAACCTGTACAACATCAACGGGTTTCGTTGCGTCTTCCTTGTAGACGTGGAAGGTCTCTTTCATGTGAGGTGCTACGCCGTCCATGATTGGTGCAGGGGAGACTTTCACGTCAAGTTTGGGTACGGTTGCGAATTTGGCGCAGCAGTTTGGTTCGGTGAATATGGCTTCGGATAGGTCTTTGTCGATCTTGTTCTCGTTTACTTCGAAGGCAGCTACGAACTTTACGTCTCGTATGTGGTAGCCTCCGAAGTTCGCGTGCATAAGTCCAGGCACGGTGGCGCCTTCTTTCGCATCTTTGTAGTAGTGAACGCCTTGAACGAGGGCTGACGCGCTGTTGCCTACGCCTATGAGCGCCACGCGGATGTCAGACAAACCAAATAACCTCTCTGTGCGTTTCGGTTAAGCCATTAAAGCTGTCTGCTCTTTAACCTTTTCTGGGAACATGACAAGGTTAAAAGGGAACCAAACGCACACTTCTCAGCGAGAAAGGCGAACGCTAATGGACGGAAGCGAAGTTCAAGTGAAATTTGACCCCTTCAAGGAAATCGTGATCATGGAACGCGACGCCTTCCAGACGCCTGACGACATAGCACGTTTTGCGTCGATCATTGCAGGCGGCAAGACCGCAGGCCTCTACTGGTCAGAAGGTGTAGTCTTCCTATACTTTCCTCTTCCAGCCTCAACCGAAACCACTGCAAAGGCGCTAGTAGAAGAGAAACGTGTCTACTGGACATTTGTAGGTTATGCACCCATGCCGAAATACGCGGCCGTAATCGAAACTAAAGAGAAGATAATTGTACCAGTCATCGATATGTCCTCAAACGCGCTCCTCAGAAAAGTCGCAACATGGCTCAAAGAACAAAAATAAGCCCACAAACCCAATTCATTCTTCTCAACCATTAACAATCATTCAGCTTGGAAGTTGCACATTGGGCACTTTGACCATTAAAGGGAAGGTCTTCTCCGGAAAAGGCGAAGGCGAGAAATTTATGAAACTCCCTTGGGTGAAGAAGCGGATGGCTGAAAAACTGGGTTTCACGCCTTACCCTGGGACACTTAACATAAAGCTCTCTGAAGAGGACGTTAAGACAAGGATGCAACTGGAGAAGGCTCATCCAATACGCATAATGTCTGCTGCAGGCTTCTTCTCTGGAAAATGCTTCAAAGCCAGTCTCAACGATATTGTGGAATGTGCCGTCATTATCCCCGAGGTTCCAGGATACCCCGCGGGCGTCGTGGAAATCGTGGCCTCAACAAACCTCAGAGAAAAACTTCAGCTCAAAGACGGCGACACTGTTTGGCTAACGATCACTATTTGACGGCTTATTGTTTCCGCTTGCCCTCCAAGAAGCTACCTGCATACTCCTCCAAGCAACCGTTTTTTGCCAGATAGGAGCCATATCTCACAAGACCGTTCATAGCGCGTGAGGCATCCTCAGGCGACGAATATGCGGGAATCTCCAGTCTATCGAACCTTGACCGCGTGTACAGCGCCATTTCTGTCTCACCGATGTCGC
Source organism: uncultured Candidatus Bathyarchaeia archaeon (assembly GCA_964354055.1). Lineage (GTDB taxonomy): Archaea > Thermoproteota > Bathyarchaeia > Bathyarchaeales > Bathycorpusculaceae > DATKKK01. The sequence goes on from CAYGYI010000046.1 coordinate 4,819, forward strand.
AGGCCACGATAGGCTTGGTGTATTCGCTGGCGACTCTGGCAACTCTGTCAATGAAGTCCTCCTGTAACGCAGGCGTATGGTGCAAACCCAACAGTATTATCCCGTTGATCTCAGGGTCATCGAAAAGAATCTCTGTCGCTAATTCAAACATCTCTGAGGTGGCTGAGCCAGTGATGTCCACAGGGTTGAAATTCGTTGCGAATTTTGGCAGTTTGCCCTCTGTCTTCAGCTTCTCGAACTTGGCGATCGTTTTTTCGGAGAAGCGACTGACGGTGAGGCCTTTTGATTCAGCTTCGTCTACCGCCATAATACCTGGGCCTCCTGCGTCTGTGATTACTCCCACGTTTCTGCCTGCAGCTGGCGGCTGCATTGACAAGGCCTTCCCGATGTCAAAGAACTCTTCCATGTCCTTTGCTCTCAGGACTCCTGTCTGTTCGAAGACTGCGTCGTAGATTCTGTCTGAGCCTGCGATGGCTCCTGTATGTGAAGCTGCTGCTCTTGCTCCTGCGGCCGTTCTCCCTGCCTTAAGAGCCACGATAGGCTTCTTTTTCGTGACCTCCCGGGCCACATCGATGAATTGTCTGCCCGCCTTAATGTCCTCAACGTACAATAGAATGACCTTGGTTTCCTTGTCATACAACAGGTAATGCAGCATCTCAGTCTCGGTGACGTCGCATTTGTTGCCGAAACTCACGAATTTGCTGACGCCGATTTGGCGGCCTGTGAGATAGTCGAGGGCTGAGACGCCGAAGGCGCCGCTCTGGGTGACTATGGCTATATCGCCCGGTATAGGCCTAGGCGTGGCAATAACCTCGTCGCCCGTGATCAAAATCTTCGTCTCAGGCAAAAACAGCATGTCCACGCCCGTACGAGTATCGTAAACCCCCAAGCAGTTAGGCCCCAAGATGCGTATGCCTGCCTTCCTGCCTATTTCCACAACCTGACTTTCAAGATCGTGATTGCCAATCTCGCCGAACCCGGAGCTAATTATCACAACATCCTTGACTTTCTTGGCGGCAGCATCACTCATCACCTTCGGCACGACGCCCGCAGGAACGACTATTACTGCTAGTTCGACCTCTTCAGGAATATCCGTCAGCGACGGGTAGCTTTGAATCCCAAGAATGGAGTCTTCGTTTGGGTTGACAGCGAATATTTTTCCTTTGAAGACTTCGCGTCTTTTATTTTCTTCGAAGTTTTTGAAGATGACGTGGCCTGCCTTGTTTATCTTCTTGGTGGCGCCGACAACCGCAACCGAACTGGGACTGAAGAAGACGTGCAGCTGTTTGACCGAAGGGTCCATCCCTATTTTCACCTTCTCCTCCTTACAATGACTATGGGTTTATGTTTTACTGTCTCAAGCATCTCCCAACTCACGCTCGCCAAGCCCACGTTAAACCTAGCAGCCATATCCCAAACAGTCCGCCCTGCGCCAGAACCTCTCGCACGATTCGCTAATTCTGCAATCACCAAGGCCTCTTCGACAGCCACTTCACAGCCAGCCACCGCAAGCGGCGTAGCCCTTCTCTTAAGTCTGAACACTCTACCAACCACGTATGCAACAACGCCACCGACAGAACGGATGCCTCTAATAGGCCACGGCCGAGGCGTAAAGTGAAAACCTCTAAAGGAATATGTCTTGTCGGTGTCTGCAATCATCACGCATACTCGCTTTCCAAGCATCAGCCGCAGATGCTCACGTATCTTCTCAGCGACTTCTTGTGCGTTTCCCAGCGGCAGGCTGACGTATGAATAGGCTAAGTTGCTTCCGTCGATGCCACCCTCGGAACCGAACATCAACGTCTGCAACAGACCTACATGCTCTAGAGTCACCTGTTTGTGGCGGCTGCCTGCGTCAGCAGGATATTCACGCAAACACATGACGAGCCTGTGGCTAAAATGGCACCACGGCCCCAGAAAATAACCCCAAACGAGCCGCATCCAACAAACTGCGATAAATTTTGCGGTCAGGCTTGGTTCAACGATGCTTTCGTCAACAATGTTTCCCGAGGCTGTTGACACTGCCTTCTCTGATACTACGACGAAGTCTCCATCAGCAAGTCTTCCTGTGAGGCCAGCTTCTATTTTGTTCAGGTAGTCTTCGCCAGGTCTCCAGTAATCCGTGGCTACTGCTAGCGTCTTATATCGCGTCATCTACATCGCACTGGGATTTCAAGAATGGTTCTCAGTCCTCATAGGCTTCGGAACTGCTTCTTTATCTCTTCCACATTGCATTCTGGAGGCTTCATCTTTCCTTCAGGGCAGTAGCCTAGCTCGACGCATGTTGGTCCAGAGTTCTCAAACAATGCTGGAGCCGCCTTCTTGACCTGCTTAAGCATCTCAACCGCAACCTCGCGCATCTCCCACTGGGCACGCGCACAGCAACGGAGATTGAAGAAATGCCGCAGTTCGCGCGCATTCATCGTCACCATGATGTTTGTTTTGGCCGCGTTCGGGAGGATAAACCGCGCGTCTTCCTTGGGAATTTTGAGTTTGAGAAGGCTTCGGTAGGTCTCAGACATCTTTCCTAAAGTCTCATCGAAGACCCTCTTTGCCTCTGTGCTTTCTGCAATGCTTGGAGGTGTCACGTAGCTTTCAAGAGTGTCATAGGCGACGTAGCGTTGGCTCTGCTGCGTGTAGGAGGCAATGCGGTGCCTTACAAGCTGGTGCGTCATGGCCCGCGAAACGCCCTCAAGGCTGAATGTGAATGAAGCATGCTCAATCACTGAACCGTGTCCGTGTCCGGTGACCCGTTTTATCAATCGTTTGGCGTTTTCAGCGTCCAGTTTTTCTAAGAGACTTGACGGAGTTCCGCTGGTTGTCGACGTTGACGCGGCGGCTCCGCATAGAAGCTCTGCGTCTGCCGTGTAGCGTAGAAGCTTGACTTTCAAGTTCAGTCCTCACTGTCCTTTCTTGGCTTAGGAAGGAATAAAAGAATTTGCTTCACTTAGACGTACGCATACACGCGGTCGCTGGTGTATTTTCCGCTGTGCATTTCGTTTTCGATTTCGCGCAACATGAGCACCCGTTTGAAGGTTGGTGGGTGTGTTGAGAACAGCGTGTTCATCTTTTGCCATGTGGATTTTGCTTCTTTTTCCATGGCCAACTCCAGCTCTCTTTCATCCAATACACCGTCGTGGTCTAGATCATATTCCTGTTTTTTGTCGAGGATGTCTGCCATTTCCTGCTTGGCCATGGCTGGGTCGCCGATGTAGAAGGCTCTTGCTCCAGAGGACGGCTTGGGCGAGAGCGACAGGCCGTAGGTGATTTTTGTGAGTGCGCTTTCGAGGCTTCTGGGAGAACCTGTAACGTAGGCAGAGTATGCGTCCGCGTAGTGTTCGCGCAACCGACTGAGCCTCATAACGCACAGTAGCGAAATGAAGTAGACGACGTAAGAGATTACTCCGATGGCGACTAGCGCGGCTCTCATGCTGCCCTCGTCTTTCTTTCTTGAGCCTCCAGACATCCATGCTACCTGCCAAGTTCCTCGCGCAATAATGTATGCGAGCAACGGCAACGAGGAGAGCACTGTCATGACGATGTAGTCTTTGTGTCTGATGTGGCCGAGTTCGTGGCCAATCACGCCCTTGACCTCGTTCTCGCTCAAGTTCCTTAGCAGGCCTTCATGGACAGCAAGCGTGGCTGTGCTGGCGGTCCTGCCGAACACGAAGGCGTTAGGCGTAGGATCAGGAACCGTGGCCAATCGTGGCATGGGGATTCCGCTTTTGTCTGCGAGTTCTTTTACGGTGGTTTCGAGCCACGGATTTTCGCCGGGCTTCAGGTACTGCAGGCGTGTTGACATGCTGACTATGGCTGGCCCAATCAGATACTGTAGCAGTATGAAGAGAAGCGTGATGATTACGGCGTAGATGAGGTCTAGTTGGACTATGAACATTATGGCTGCTAGGAAAGCGGCGAAGATGAAGCCTACTAAGAATATTGAGCCGCCCATTGCGAACTTGAGCTGTCCAAGTCTTGCCATAAATATCGATCCATCCATATGACGAAGCGTGGCTGAATTAAAGTTTTCTAGCTGTGGATACTGTAAACTTATTGTCTAGGTTCAAACGTGGCAGTTCAAGCTCGATAAAAGTCACGTCGAGTTTTCTTTGAATCTCATCTTTGAAGCCCTCTTCAATTCTCGTCATTGGAGTTTGTCTTCTGCATCGGAAGAAGACCGTGGCGAAAGGCAAGGCTGTTGCAGCGATGCGAAAGCCTTGGGCAAATCTGGAAAGGTAAATCACAAGCTGCAACATCTTGGGTTGCAAGTAGAAGAAGACAGTGAGAGAAATCAACTTTCTTCTTCTTCTCACTTGCTTAGGGAACTGTCAAGCGTCGAAAACGTCATGAAGCGATTAAGCGCCGCCCAGTGGCCCCCGAAACACTCTTCCAATTCCCACCACCAGGATTTGCCTGCCACATCCTGGCTTTTCCACCAAACCAGAACCGCCAAAGCTCTCAGAGAAGTCAGAACCTCTGAAAAAGCTCATGACAAACTAGTCATTAGTTCTAGCTTTGTTGAGTGGAAAAAGTATAATGGATGATTCGTACATTAGCTAAAAGAAGGCTGTGGAGGCTCGTTTCTGTTGGGGTGGACATGAATGGATTGGCGATCGCTAGTTCTCCTGATGGAGTTTGCGAGCTCTTTCATAAGCTTCCTCGTTGGATACTACGCGTTAAAGGGCTACAGAGCCACAGGCGTCAAAGGCCTTTTGCTGCTCTATTTAGGCTTTGTAGTTCTTGGGGTAGGTATCTTTCTGCGAGTTGTGACCGTGACCTATCTTGCGTCTGTGTCGAGAAGTTATCCTTCAGTAGCGCCTCATCTGGTAAGCATCGCTAATCTTGCCGCGTTTCTTTTCACTTTGACGCAGATCGTGGCTTACAGTCTCTTCGCAGCCACCTATGTTGTCCAAGCCAAGAACATGGAAAAGGTTAGTGCAGCAGAGATTGGCACTGTTGCAGCCGCTGTTGCCCCTGTTTTCAGACTGTTCTTCATTCCGCAACTTGAGCTGGTGGCCATTATTTTGCTAGGTTTCGTTGCTGTTTACTCGTTCACTAATTGGCTTCTCAAAAAGGGCAGCGAAGCTGCCTTGGTGTTCTTTGGTTTCGGGTTCATGTTGGTTAGCCACTTGTTCTTCTTGTTCATGCTAACCGATGTGGAAACATTTCTGTTTCTCGGACAGACCACGCAGTTGGTTGGCTTCCTCTGTCTACTGGCGATGTTGGCTAGGGTGAGCAAAACGAATGTCGAAAGAACATAAAGAATACCGTTCGAAGGCCCGGATTTACGCGGACATTTTGGGTTCGCTTTTGAAGCATGGCGGCAAGTCTGGGCCTACGCG
>CAYGYI010000047.1:0-10137 GCA_964354055.1 uncultured Candidatus Bathyarchaeia archaeon
TGATTATGAGGAAGTCTATTCCGTCGCCACTCATGACGTCTCGGCTTATGGCGGATTTTATGGCTTTGGTGGCGAGTTCTTTGGCTTCTTCCATGCTGAGGTTGTCTTTGTAGCCTTCTTTGATGACGCCTATGGCGATTTCGGTTCCTGAGCCTACGACTGAGTATTTGTCGGGGATGACTGAGCCTAGCACGTCGAGCACGTAGAGTGATGGGCCTTCGTCGTCTACGCCGCCTACGATCGTTTGGGTGATTAGTGGTGCCATTCTTCGGCTGAAAAGCAGGTTGGACATGAGTTTGGCTGCTGATCTGACGGACATAGGTCTGCCTACGTCTAGATCGAAGAGCTTGATGTAGGCTTCCATCTCTCTAGCGAGTATCTGCATGTCGGAGACGAGACCAGCGCATGCTGCACCGATGCGGTCGGTCAGCTTGAAGGTTTTTTTGCCGCCTCGGCTCATGATGAAGTTACCGTATGAGACTCTCTTTTCCGAGGCGAGGATGACGCCGTCTTTAAAGACTACGCCTACGGTGGTGGCGCCTGGAATCCACATGGAACCCTCTTGTGCATGTTTTTCCATATAATCCACCTTTTGCGTTGTTATGCACGGACAAACTATTAAACTTAATGTCTTGGAGTTATTGATGGTAAGTGTGTCGCTAAGAGCTAAAATACTCGATCGTTTCATAACATGCGTTATTGAGCGTGGTTAGAATGATTGAGGTTTTCTTTAAAGAGGAAGGCGGCATGTGGTTCGGTGTTGCCTACGAAGGCGAGAAGGTCCACGCCACGTGGTTTGGTCGCGACCAGAAACACACGTTGCAGGGATTGACAGGCAATCTGCCAAAAACCGCAAGCTACCAACAGACATCAAAACCAACCGCATTCGGAAAAAGCGTGATCACCGCTATCAAAGACATCGAAGATGGTAAAGACGTTTCGTCGCGGTTCAAGCTGGCCACTGAACGTCTGCCTGCCTACACGGCGAAGGTGCTTGAAGCCGCATACGCTATTCCGACAGGTTATGTGGCGTCGTATGGCGGCATCGCGAAAGCCGTGGGCGGAGGCGCCAGAGCAGTCGGCAACATTATGGCCATGAACCCGTTCGCGCCAATCGTGCCCTGCCACCGCGTCGTTGCGTCAGACTTTGGGCTTGGCGGCTACGCTGGCGGTTTGGATGCCAAACTGAAGATGTTGAAGCAGGAGCGACGTGGGTTCACTGAGGCGAAAACGATTCCAGTCAAAGGCGGAAAACTGCAAGTCTTTCCTGTTGAGCAAGTGGTGAAGAAAGCCGAGAAGAAATAAGGATGACGTAGCGCAAGTCGTTTACGTGTAATCGCATTTTTCCCTACCTAAACATAGATTCAACCATAGCCGAAGCCGAACGCTAGGTTTCTCAGTCGTTTTCGCTTCACCAACAGGAAGGCGGCGAGCAAAGCAACGCCGAATGTCGTTATTATTATTGGCAGGTTATTTTATTGCTCAGCAATGGTTCATGCACAATCAGCTGGTCACGGCTTTCTCGTTCCTAGGCCTAGCATCCGGAGCGTTAGCGGCTGGATTGATATTGTCCAAAAGAGGTTCCAACTTGACGGTGGCCTCGGCACTGCTTTGCACGATCTCAGGCGCAAGCGCTTTCACACTCTTGCTGGTTCAACCGCTCGCAGTATTGTGGGAATCGGTGTTCTTCTTCTTTCTGCCCCTGTTTATACCGCCATTTGTCGGAACCTTGATAGCTTACTGGCGAAAAGAAGAGCTAAAATCACCAACAAAATGACTGCCTCCGCAATTTGAATGGTGCGCATCGTCTTGGCAAAAATTGCGTTTGAGTTAGACCCTGCAGGAAAATAGGATACAAACAAATTAATTTCAGAGGTCATTCGATTCCTTTTGGATGCTTGTTCATCCAGTCGAAAGCGAATGATTCGGCTTTTGGTTTGGTCGCATACTCGGGTGATATTTTTCTGCCTTCATCGTCATTTCTTATCTTGGGAAACAACAGTACTAGGTAGTGTTCCCCGTACTGTTTCTTTGTGACGATGAGGTTCTGCTCTGTGGTCGCGTTTATGTATCCTCTTTGATTGTCTATTTTTCTCCAGCCTTCTATTACTCTCATACAAGTCATTCCTGTATGCGTCAATTAGCGCGTTTCGTTGTAAAAGCGGTTCTTGGATGGGTTCTCAGAGATCCTTGAGGAGGCTTAAGAGCTGGTGTTTCTTGTCGGGGTCTTTGGTCTTTTCCGCTTCCAGTATGGCCCGTTGCACCCAACTCCTCAGTTCAGAATGATAATCTGCCACAGCCGGATGCCCTCTTACTGCTCTGTTGAGCCATGATTGGGCTGGCGTGTTTACTTGCTTTTCTAATAATTCCATAGTTTTCACCTCATGCTTTCCAGTAGAATGGTCAAGAAAAATGACAAAATTCGTTGCAGACCCTTTTGTCAATGTTCTTCTCTGCGAGAATTCTACCTTATATATAATGGGCTTGGTCTCATATTAAGGTATGTGAATATGCGCGCATAGGGTCTGGATCGCAGCTATTTTCCATGGGAAATATCCAGTGCGCGACATATGAAGCCTGCTTTATACACGTGTGGAGGCAGGTGCGCGTTTTTCATTGCTAGATTAGGTAGGGTGCGGAAATGCTGCAATCAAGTAGCAGAGCCATCTTGTTGAATAGTTCTAGGAACTCTCGGCCCACTTCTGTTCTCTGGTATGTTACCCTTCCTGCTATGGCGTCTGTTTGGATGAGGCCGTTTGACTTCATGAAGCTCAGATATTCTCCTGATTGCATGGTGCTCATATTGCAGTGAGACATGATGTTCGTCTTACCAGTCGGCAGGCGCAACCCCCTCAGAATCTCGGCTATAATCTCAAATCTGCTACGATTTCTATCCAAAGCTTTTCTCGTTACTAGTATGTTGTACTACCTCTTAGGCAAAAGCGAGCCATTTTCAAAGCAAGCAAAAATGCAGAAACCTGTCGACACGCCTTCCCTGCAATAAACATAGTCACCATCGCTTATAAACATGAGCACGCATCTCCTGTTCTACCGAAGGTCCAGCACATGCGCGTACGCGGACTTGTTGGGTAAAGCATTAATCTTCAACCATTTCTATCTTGTTGGGTGGGGACTGATCTGGGTTGCCGATTTTGCCTATTGACACTGGGCGTCATGGAACGCCTGAGATGCGGCGGATTTTTGAGGAGGAGACCCGTGTTCAGAAGATGCTTGACGTAGAGGCGGCTTTGGCGTGGGCGCACGCCGAAGTAGGCGACATATCAAAACAAGACGCCGAGCGCGTGATGGCTGCGGCCTTGCTGAAGCACGTCAAGCTGAGCCGCATCAAAGAGATTGAACGCGAGATTAAGCATGATATTACGTCCTTGGTTAGAGCACTGTCAGAAGTCTGTGGCCCGAGCGGAGGATGCGTGCATCTTGGGGCCACGAGCTACGACATTGTTGATACGGCCAATGCTTTGCAGTTGAAGGAGGCTCTGGAGCTTATTGAGAAGAGACTCGTGGAGCTTGAAGGCATCCTCATGGACAAGGCCACGCGGTACAAGGAGACGCTGATGATGGGTCGCACGCATGGCCAGCATGCTTTGCCGATTACGCTGGGTTTTAAGTTTGCAGTGTGGACGCGTGAGGTTTCGAGGCACATTGAGAGGCTTAGGCAGTGTAGAGAGCGGGTTTTGGTTGGAAAGATGAGTGGTGCAGTGGGCACGCAAGCCGGACTAGGGCCTCACGCCACGAAGATTCAGGAACTCGTCATGCAACGGCTCAACCTCAAAGCCGCCGACATTTCCACACAGATAGTGCAACGCGACCGCCACGCCGAACTCGTGTGCATGCTAGCAGGCATCGCGGCTTCGCTTGAGAACTTCGCCACAGAAATTCGTGAACTTCAGAGACCTGAGATTGGAGAGCTTTTCGAGGCCTTCGAGGCTGAGAAACAGGTGGGCAGCTCAACCATGTCGCACAAAAGGAACCCTGAACTGTGCGAGAGAGTATGCGGCCTGTCGCGGATCGTCAGAAGCCTTGTCGTGCCTGCCTTGGAAAACGTGGTAACATGGCACGAGAGAGACCTCACGCAGTCATCTGCGGAACGATTCATACTGCCCGAAGCCTGCATACTGACAGACTACCTGCTTTTCCTCATGAACGATATATTGGCCAACCTGCGCGTGGACGAACAACGAATGCTCAAGAACATAGAAGTGACCGAAGGCCGAACCATGGCCGAGGCAGTGATGATGGTGCTGACACGGAAAGGCATGAGCAGACAAGAAGCCCACGAACTGCTAAGAAAACTAACCATAAAGAGCGAAACCCAAAAACAGCCATTCAAACAGACTCTGTTGGAAGATAAAACCACAAGCGAAAAACTGAGCAAAAAGGAAATAGAGGAAGCACTAAACCCAAAAAACTACCTAGGAACTACAACAAGACAAATTGAACTAGCAGTCAGGAAAACCAGTGAGCATCGACTCTAGATGTATGCTCTAGTCGCAAAGGCCAATTCTTGACTGAAGATCCACCTGCTTGGTTCTTGTCTCCTTTAGCCGTTCTAGGTTTGTGGGAGAATTTGTCTGTTGAGGGCAGTATGGTAGAGGCCGTTTGATAAATTGTTTAGTCAAATAGGCTTAATACTGTGATTTTCCCTTTTTCTTTTAGTTGACTCTGATGGTTTCTGAAAATGATTCACTTTTCAAAGTCTTGAAGGATTCGACAAGACAAAAAATAGTGCTACTGCTTCAGAAGGAGCAGCCGTTGACCTACGTGGAGCTGATGGCTCACTCAAAGGTCTCCAACACAGGCAGGCTCAATTATCACTTGAAGATTCTTGCAGGTTTTCTGGAGAAAGATAGCGATGGCAAGTATCGTCTAACGGAGAAAGGCTCTCAGGTTGCACAGCTTCTCGCAAATGGATCAACATGGAATCTAGATGAAAACAACAGGGCAAACCTTCGAAACGTCGCCTTGATAGGCACTTTTGGCTTCACACTGGTCTTGCTCAATCCAGCAATCTTTGAGAACTTCGTGGGCACACCGCTAATAGTCGGTCTGTGGCCGAGCATACTGGCCACGTCATATGGTTTCCTAGTGCCTGGAGTGTTCATGTGGTTCCTAGGCAGAAAGCGCTTGAGAAATCGCGAAATCCGGAGTCTCATAAAAGCGCCGCTTTTCTGTGTCCTGTTGCTTGTCTGCTTTGTCATAGCGTTGGGGCTTCTAGAATGGTTGGCTCCTATGGTGTGGGGCATAAGGATAGGTTTTCCATTAGTTCAGAAGGGAATTTCCGAATCGCAAACGATCATTCAAAATGGGCACGAAGTGATGCGCACTCAGCAAATGACCTATGGAACTTTGCCAATTTTGATGTTGCCAATCGCAGGAATATATTCTTTTGTAGGCTTTTTCGCGGCAGAGATAGTTCAGCATCTCCGCAACCGCAACTAGCATACGACAAGACAAAAAGCAAGCCGTCTTCATCAAACTGTGCGCCTAACGGTATGCTGTCTCAGTATTCAGTCAATGCTTTCTGCTTCCACTCGTCTGTTCTTTCCAGTTTTTCCCATGCGTCTTTCTTGACGTATCCGCCGACTTGTTCTTTGATCTTTCTCGCCAGTCTAGGTCCTATGAGTGGCAGGTTAGTCAGGTTATCCAGCGGTGCATGTTTGATGTCTTCGATCGTTTTGTAGCCTGCGTTGTACATTATGCGTCCTCGCACTCTGCCTACGCCTTCCAGTTTGACGAGGGGCAAAAGCTCCTTTTTCACACCTTTTTCCACTCTTTCCGTCAGTTGCGAGGCCTGTGACGGGATTTGTTTGTTGCCAAACAGCGAGGCCAGTTCATGCGTGGCGTGGAGCAGCCACTTCGCGTTCTCAATCGTTCGGTACAGGTCGCCAGGCTGTACTCTCAGGCGCTCGATGATTTCGTCTTCGCTTTTCTCGTCAATCCATGCCGTCATGACCATGGCGGTTTTGATTTCGCCCAGAAACTCCTCATATGTTATTCTGTCCTCCAACTCGTCAGGTGGAGCCACCAGAAACTCGGCACGATGTTCCTCCATAAACACGGCGATCGCATCTATCTCGCTCGTGTACGGTCGTAGCGCAGGCCCCATGTCAGGCGTATGGGCAATCAAATGCAAAAGACTAAGCTCCGTTACCGGCTGCTCTGCAAGGCTTGCAGGCTTAGGCCTAAGTGCGTCTCGAATCATGACGCCTGAAACGGGGTCTATGTAGAGATCGCTGACGCGCTTGCCGAATCGCGTGGCGTTGATGTCCTCGCCGTAGACCTCAATCATCTCCTCATCATACAGGTACTTCAAAATTTTGGCAATCACGCTTTTGATCGCGTCAACGTCGTATTGGTAGGCGTAGAAGGTTCTTCCGAAAAACTCGAAAAGCCCCTGCTTAGTGTGTGCAAAATCCGCGGCAATCGTGGCCAGCACATGCGAGCGCAGTATCCTCTCGACCGCAAGTCTTGACCAGATGCGTTCAGGCCTTGCCATGATGTAGCTCTGCATCAGGTAATCCGCCTCATCCGCCGTCTTCGCAATCAGTATGGCTTCGCCATTCCTGTCGTACTTGGGCCTTCCAGCCCTGCCTGCCATCTGCTTGTACTCAAGAACCGTAATCGGATAAAATCCGTACCCAGCCTCGTAACGCTTGTAGTCCTGCACCACCACGATGCGCGCAGGCAGGTTTACGCCGAAAGCCAGTGTAGGCGTCGCCGTCAGAATCTTGATCTTGCCTCCTCTGAACGAGTCCTCGATGACTCTGCGGTGGCCGCTGCCCAGACCCGCGTGGTGGAAGGCCACGCCGCACTTGACGTCCTCAGCTAACCCTTCGCTCAGCCTCGTTCTCTCGCCTGCAGCAAGAATCCTCTCCGCGTCGTGCTCCAACGAACGCCTAGCAGGCTTCGTCAAAACCTTCTCAACCTCAACCGCAATCTTCCTAGCCAACGTGACCGCGTTCTTCCGCGTGGAGGCAAACACCAACGCTTGCCCGCCCTGCTTGACCGTGCTCAACGCAAGATTGATCGCCCCGTCTCGTGTCCTCTTCTCAACCTTACGCACCTCGCCGTCCTTGTACTGGATCTCATCGTTCAGCAGTACGCCTTCCTTGAGGCTGACGGGTCTCCATTCTGTCGTAACATGATCTGCCTTTAGCCACTCGGCAATCTCATGCACATTGCCTATTGTGGCGCTCAACGCAAGAATCTGTATATCAGGGTTGATCTCCATCAGCCGCGCCAGCACAACCTCAAGCGTAGGCCCACGCTCCGCATCATTCAGCAGATGCACCTCGTCAGCCACCACAAGCGAGATCTCCTCCATCCACTTTGCCCTGTGGCGCAGAAGTGAATCTGCTTTCTCATTCGTCGTAATGATAATGTCATACCGTTCCAGCCACGCGTCAGTGCTGTCAAAGTCGCCTGTGCTGATGCCCACGCGCACTCGTCTGCCGTCAGCCTTCACAATGTTCGTGTACTTCTTGAATTCTTCAAACTTCTCGCTCGCCAAAGCCCTCAAAGGCGTCAGATACACCGTCTTCCCATTCTTCTCCAAGATGTGTTTGAGCGCGCACAGTTCAGCGACTAATGTTTTTCCTGAGGCGGTGGGGCTTGCAAGCACTAGTGTTTTGCCTTCGAGGGCTCCCGCTTTGACGGCTTCCTCTTGTGGAGGATATAGCTCTACGATGCCCTCTCCCAGAACGACTGCCTTCACCTGTTCAGGTACCGCCAAATCCGCAATCTTCACTCGAACGCGCCTGTCTCTTAATCTTACAACAGCAAATAATCTAGCAGGCGATTTAAAGTGTTACGTCTATCGTTTTTCCTCAGTTTTCTAGGTTATGTTTTTCTAGTAGGATGGTGCTAACACAGTTTAGAACGTTGCTCTCGCTGAAAGAGTTGGTTTGTTCATGATTGATAACGTGAGAGAACTGCTCAGGGCGCACGAAGGCCTGAAGCACGAGGTTTACTTGGACAACGAAAACTCGAGCCAAGTCCCCAAAGAAATCGTTGAGGCAATGCTGCCCTACTACAGCGAACGCGCATACGGCAACCCCACGCTGACGCACAAGCCCGGCTGGGAAGCATTCGAAACGATAATGGAATCTTCCCAGAAAATCGCCGCCTGCCTTGGCACTCAGACGCTGGAAGAGGTAAACTTCACGCCAGGCGAAACCGAGGCCAACAACCTCGCGCTAATAGGCATAGCTTCAGCCCTGAAAACCAAAGGCAAAAAAATAATCATCTCAGAAACCGAACCCCTCAGCGTTTTGAACGTGGCCGAGATGCTGCAGAAACAAGGCTTCACCCTCGCCAAGATACCTGTCAACCCGGAAGGCTTCATTGACCTGCAGAAACTCGGCGACGCAGTTGATCAGGAAACAATCCTCGTAAGCCTTTCAGCCGTCAACCAGGAAATAGGCACAATCGAACCGCTAGAAGCGGCAATCGACACTGTCAGAAACAAAAATCCAAACGCGGTCTTCCACACGGACGCCACAGACGCCTACGGCAAAATACCCTTCGACGTAAAAGCACTTGATGTGGATCTGGCGACTGTGAGCAGCTACAAGATTCTTGGGCCACGAGGCATAGGCGCCCTGTATGTAAAGGAAGGCATAAACCTCGACAGAATCATAGAAGGCCAGATAGGCACGCAAAGACTCTGGCCAGGCGTTGAAAACACGCCACTGATCGTCGGCTTCGCGAAAGCCTCGGAGCTGGCCTTCGAAAACTTCCAAACCAACATACAGCATATGCGCAGGCTGAGAGACATGCTAATTGAAGGCATAACCTCAGCCGTGGCCAGTGTGAGACTTAACGGACCGAAGGGCGATAAGCGAGGGTCGGATAACGTGAACATCAGTTTTCTGCGATGTGAAGGCGAGGCACTGACAATAGAATTGAGTTTGAAAGGCGTTTACGTTTCAAGTGGTAGTGCCTGCACGAGAAGGCTTTTGCAGCCCAGCCATGTTCTCGTTGCAATAGGCCGAAAATTCGATGAAGCCCACGGAAGCATACTCATGAAAGTCACCAGAAACCAAACCGAAGAAGACATAACATACGTCCTAGAAGTACTTCCGAAAGCAGTTGACAGAATAAGAGGAATAGTAGGCTCAACAGGAGTGAGCTAGCATGTCACGAATGCCTTTGCCATATAACCCGAAGGTGCTTGACCTCTTCAGAAACCCCAAGAACCTCGGCAAAATGGAAGATGCCACGGTCGTTGCGGTAGCAGGAAACCCTTCATGCGGTGACATGATAACCTTCTACCTCAAAATCAACAACCAAGACGTGATCGAAAAAGCTTCGTTCGAAAGCTATGGCTGCGCCGCCAACATAGCCACCTCAAGCATTGTCACCGAAATGATCAAAGGCCTCACGCTTGAACAGGCTTGGAAAGTATCGTGGAAAAGCGTCACCGAAGCCATAGGCGGCCTCCCCAGCATAAAATTCCACTGCGGCATCCTCGCAGTTGGCGCCCTCAAAAGAGCCATCAGAAAATACTACCATGGCAAAGGGACCAGACCTGAATGGCTGACAGACGAAACAAGTTTCGAAGAAAAGCAAGCCCTCGAAGAGGAAGAACTCGCCAAACTACTCTCAAAAAGGATGAAAACGGAAGGAAAGTGATGCTGGACCCGTACAAGATACGCGAAGACTTTCCTATCCTCAAACGTCAAATCAACGACCACCAGCTTATCTACTTCGATAACGCTGCAACCTCGCAGAAACCGAAGCAGGTCATCCAGGCCATAAAACACTATTACGAGCACAGCAACGCCAACGTTCACAGAGCCGTACACACGCTTTCGCAGGAAGCTTCTGAGCTTTACGAGAACGCGCATGACGAGGTTGCCGAATTCATAAACGCAAGAAGCATCGAGGAGGTAGTTTTCGTGAGAGGCACAACTGAGGCCATAAACCTCGTGGCTTACGCTTGGGGTCTCCCCACGCTCAAGAAGGACGACGAAGTCCTCATTACCCTTATGGAGCACCATAGTAACATAGTTCCATGGGAAAACCTCTCAAAAATAAACGGCTTTCAAGTCAAATACGCCGACGTAAACAACGATGGAACCCTCAACTGCCAAGCCTTCGAAAAAGCAATATCCA
>CAYGYI010000048.1:0-10126 GCA_964354055.1 uncultured Candidatus Bathyarchaeia archaeon
ATCCACTACAAGAGACTCATGTTCCTCAGATCTGAATACGTGAAAAGCCAGACCGCCATCAGCGTCCGCACACGCAGACTCAGAGACCTCACCAGCCGCAAAGAAAGATTTTCAGCCCAACTCGGCGAACTCGACAAATCAGTCTCCGAGCTTGACAAAGTACAGAAAGACCAGAAAGAACAGCTGAAAAACCTAGAACGCACACTAGACCGCAAGATCGCGCAGAAAGAAACAATAGGCATAGAGATAACTGAGGCAGACAAGATCGCCGACTCGGCACGCGAGGCAGTCGTAGAGTTTGTAACGCAAAGGGAGCTTGCCGAAACTGTTGCGGCTGAAGAAAAAGCTCTCAGAAGCATAGAGGAGCTAGGCGAACTGAGCGTCATCGCTGGCGTCTACGGACGCCTGCGCAACCTGATCAAGATTGACAGGTCATCTCAGCATGCCATAGAGGCTGCATCATCAGGATGGCTAGACGCCATGGTGGTGAAGGATTTCGACGCAGCTTTCGCATGCATAGAGACTCTGCGAAGAATGAAGTTGGGCAGAATAAAGATAATACCACTCGAAAGCGCCTCGGCCCAGAAGCAGTTGAAGGTCCCGGAAAGAGAGGGAATCAAAGGTGTGGCACCACTCTTCTTGAGATATGACAAGCAATTTGAGCCTGCAGTTCACTTCGTTTTCGGAGACACGCTGATAGTCTCAGACGACAAGACGGCTTTTGCTCTGTCCAACGAAGGCTACCGCACGGTCACCGTCAACGGTGACTTGTACGAAGGGGGAGGTTTCGAAAGCGGCTATTATCGTGCGCCAATAGATTTCTCAACCATCATACCGAGCGAACAGGCAATCAAGAGCCTCGACGAAGCTGTTAGCGCCCTCCAACAGCATCTCTCAAAGAGAGGCAGCGACATCACCACTTTCGGAGAGGAAATCGACCGAGCCCGCGTCGAAATAACTCGCCTCTCGGAAGCCATAGCCACCCTTGACAAAGAACTGATCAGAGTCAAACGAAGCGTCAGAAGAACAAGAGCCAACGTCAAACATGCAGACCATAACATCGGCAAACTCGCAAAGGAGGTTGAGATCGAGAAGTCGAAAATGTGGGTGCACAGGGCCGAAAGAAGCACTATCCAGAAGGAAATGCGCAAGTTTCAGGCAGAGGTTGCCTCGCTTAGGCGCAAAACAAACCCTGCAAGCATACAGGAAATGGAAGCAAAACGGGGAAAACTCGCCGAAGACATCATAACCTCAAGACAGAAGCGTGGCACAATCCAAACAGAAATCTCCACACTCCAATCACAGTTCGACAACGTTCTACGCATAGGCTACCAGAACTCAAAGATCCAACTGTCAAAGGTCGAACAGCAACTGCATAGAGTAGAAAAAGAAGTCGAGGACGCGCTGAAAGAAAGAGAATCCCTGAGGCTTGAGCTAACCGAACTTGAAAAGAGCCGCGTTGAACTTTCACGGAACGTCTTCTCGGCAAGGGAAGAAGCCCAAAAGTTCACAGGCCAAATAGACGGAATAGACAAGGAGCTACGCAAGCTAGACCCAGAGTATGAGCAGGCTGACCGCCTAGTGAATCAGCTTCAACTAAGCATCCAAACCTCCTTCCTGCAACTCAACCAATCCCGTAGCCAACTCCGACAACTCGGCCTCGAAGAACCGCTGGTAGTCACTCTAAAACAGGTTGAAGACGCCGAAGCATCCATGAAAATGATGCAGCTAGAGCTTGAAAGAATAGGCGCCGTGAACCAGCTTGCACTGTCGCATTATGCGGAGCAAATTTCACGCTATAAGAATCTCTCAGTGAGGATGAATGAGCTTGAGAAAGAAAAACAGGCCATCCTGCAGTTCATGGACGAGATTGAGCTTAAGAAACGTAAAGTGTTCATGGGTTCCTTCGACAAGATCAACGTGAACCTGCAGAAGTACTTCTCCAAAGTTACTGGAGGCGGAAACGCCACACTCAAACTCGAAAGCATCGATGAACCGTTCTCTGGCGGCATCGACATGATCGTCCAGTTTCCCAACAAGCCTTCGATAGTGGTTTCCGGAGCCAGCGGCGGCGAACGCTCAGTCTCCGCAGTGGCCTTCCTGTTCGCGCTAAAGGAGTTCACACCCGCAGCCTTCTACGTGCTGGACGAAATTGACGCGCACTTGGACGCCTTCCACGTTTCGAAGCTGGCCGACCTCCTGCTGGAGGAGTCCGAGAGAACCCAGTTTATAGTCATCACCCTCAAGCCTGAAATGGTAAACAAAGCACAGAAAGTCTACGGCGTCTACGACCGGAACGGCGTTTCCAGCGTCATATCGGCCAAGTTCTTGGAGGCGCAGACCCAGTGACCACTCCTGCCTTGAAGAAACCGTTCTATCTGTTGCCTCCGTGGAACATCCTTTTTGAATTTAACAAGCTTGAAAAACTTACGCCTTGGAACATCAACATTGCTTACTTGCTTGCTTCCTTTCTGAGAGAGATGGACAAGACTGGGCACGTGGACTTCAGAGCCTCAGGTGTGGCGCTGGACTCTTCAGCCCTCATATACCTTATGAAGTCCAAGCTTCTGCTGAAGCTTGAGGAGCCTCCACCACCTCCCAAGCCGCCACAGGATTACCTTCCGCCGCCTCTGTTTCTGCCTCTAAGGCATGAGCTGACCTCAACAACCATAAGCCACCTACTTGAGGTCCTAGACGAAGTCCTCAAAGGCGAAGCACTTGTCCGCCTCGAGAAGTATGCTCCTGAACCCATCATTCCAACACCTTCAGAAATCATGCCGCAACTAGACCTTTACCTGATGCAGATCGAAGTCCAAATGGAAAAGCTGTACGCACAACTTTCTGAGATGGTGAAAGGCAGTGGAATCGTGCAGTTCTCGACCTTGACTAAGGGTATGCTCAGAATAGAATCCATCCGCACGTTCATCCTGCTACTATTCTTGGCGCAAGAAGGAAAAGTGAAGCTGTTCCAAGAAGAGGAAACCGAGGAAATATACGTAACCGTTGGTGATCTGAACCTTGCAGAAAGCGGAAAAGCAACCACTTAACACGGATGAGCCTCTTCCAGAGATTCAGCCTGCCGACAAAACAAGGCACGACCTGACGCTACTGGAGGCCGCACTGTACGTGGCAGGCCGCCCACTAGACCTCAACGAGTTGTGCTCAGTTCTAAAATCTCGCTCAAAAAATAGAGCCAGAAAACTCGCGAAAACACTCAAGAATCAGTATGCTGACAGAACCTGCGCGCTTGAAATATTGGAGTTGAAGGATGAAAGATACGTCCTGCAGCTAAAAGCCGAGTTCACGCCCTTGGTCAGAAAACTCGTGAATAGGCCACTACTTTCAACTGGTCCTTTGAAGACGCTCTCTTACATAGCCTATAGGCAACCGATATCTCAGAAGAGAGTCGTAGACGTGAGAGGCCACCATGCTTATGGTCACATCAAACTGCTCAAGGAAATGAACCTAGTAAGCAGCGAACGTAGCGGCAGATCAATGGTTCTTCGAACCTCAGAATATTTCGCAGACTACTTCGGCCTAAGCCAAGATGTCACAGCAATGAAGCGAGAGCTCAAGAACGTTTTCGGAGATTTCCCAAAGCAAGAGAAGCCTGAGAATCAAGAAGGATAGGTTTATATGGAAAATGTCGGTGATAGTCAACACCGAGTTTAACGATCTGGGAGAAAAAGACGATGTCAGTCTGGCAGGGTGACCTGCGCAAGAAGAAGCAGTCAGGCGGCAGAAAAGTAGTCTTCAGAACAAAAAGAAGATACGAACAAGGCTCATTCGCAATGGAAACCGCATTGGCTGAAACCAAGCGAAAATCGGTCAGAGGCAGAGGTGGAACCATAAAAACCAAGATCCTCGCCGACAAGTTCGCCTGCGTGACTAATCCAAAAACCGGAAAAACAGAGAAAACCGAAATCACACGAGTCATCAAAAACCCAGCCAACATAGACTACAACCGCCGAGGCGTCATAACTAAAGGCGCGATAATAGAAACCCCCTTAGGACAGGCGCGAGTCACATCCCGCCCTGGGCAGCACGGAATGCTGAACGCTGTCTTGACAAGCGAGGCAAAAGACTAAGTCCGGATCACTGCGGCTTTGCAGTGGCTGTGCTTCGGTTTTTCTGCAGTTGTCTTGCGATTTTTAGGATTATTTCTTCTTTCGACTCTTTGCCCTTTTTGACAAGAACCATGCCTACTTTGAGCCACGGCGTTTTGGCGTATCCGCTATCTGAGACAAGCTCGCTAGTTAAACGAAGCTTGTCTGCGGCCTCTTTAATCTCCGAGGCCCTCGGCATCTGCACGGTCAGATTCATTGCTACTCGTCTGCCGTTCTTCCTAGTCTTCGCTGAGTCAAAGTAGACTGGCCACATTATGACTCTGTCTTGCTGCCGCATGTAAATCTCTTCCATCTATTTCTGACCATAATAAGCGATCAGTTTCTTGTTGATTTTGTCTATTCTGACGAAGCCGAACCGCTCGAATTGTATTATGTTATCGGGTTTTAATCGTTTGCAGGCGTTTTCAGCCACGCCATCCACCGTCGTGGCATCAGGCATGACGATGTGACACGGCATATCTTGGCCGACGGGCACCCAGTGAATCAACTGCGCCTTGGCCTTCCGCGCATCGTCGTACGATTCGCTCACAAAAGCAGCATCACAGGCATACGCATTTGACTTCTCGACCCTAATATTGAACAGCTCCATCAATCGAACTACAACACCAACCTTCGAAGGATCGATGTCTTTCTTCGAAACCCAAAGCTTCACCGAACCTTCATCTCTTTCAGGTGCTATGGCGTATTCTCTGAAGCCTCTTTCAGGATGCTCAGGGTGCAAGTGAAGCCTCACGTTGAAGGTTTTCGGAACATGCTTCACAGTCAACTCCACTGGCGCTTGAACGAAGAAGTATCTGTCAGCAACGGGATCAAGGATCTTACGGTTGTAGGCGTTCAGGTTTTCCCAGCTCAGAACCACATCTGAAGTTTTCGGGCCAACATCCATTATCATCTTCTTTATGGCTCCAGGCGTTATCCCGCGTCTTCTTAAGGCTACAAATGTTGCCAGACGTGGATCATCCCAATCTTGGAAGAGCCCTTCACGTATGCCTTGAACAATTTTCGACTTGCTCAGGTATGCGCCTGTGATCTTCAGTCTCCCGTAATGTATGGCCTCAGGATATTTCCAGCCGAAGTAGTCATACATGAATTCCTGTCGAACCTGATTCGTCAGATGCTCCTTGCCCCGTATAATGTGGGTTATGCCCATCAAATGATCATCCACGCCGCATGCAAGATTGTACAGGGGCCAAGCATGATACTTGCTGCCTACACGTGGATGCGGATACTTTTCGGAATCTATGTTGCGCATCGCCGGCCAGTCACGGACGGCAGGATTTGGATGGTTTAGGTCGGTTTTCACCCGAACCACGGCTTCTCCTTCCCTGTAGCTACCCTCTAGCATGCGTTTCCATCGTGCCATTTGCTCTTCAACAGGCAGATTTCGACATTCGCAGGGTTGAGAGGCCAATGTCTTCTTGCGGAAAAGCTCCGGATCGGATGTGCAAACATAGGCACGCCCCTCTTTTAGCAGTCTCTCAGCATGCTCATAATAGATTGGGATTCTGTCACTTTGAATGTACTCCTCATCTGACCTGCATCCAAGCCAGTCAAGATCATCTCTGATCTTTTCATAGAACTCCAAGACAGGCCTTTTCATCCTAGGATCCGTATCCTCAAAACGCAGGATGAATCTGCCATTGTAAACACGCGCATACTCGTAGCACAACACGATGGCGCGGGCTGAACCCAAATGCAAGACGCAGTCAGGATTAGGCGCATAACGCGTGACAACCTGTTTGTACTTGTCCGCGTTAGGTAAGGGTGGAAGGCGCTTTTCTTCTTCAGCTTTCCCCTTTGTAAGGACTTCAGGCCACTTCTCTTCGACGATCCGTTTCTGTTCAGCCTGTGAAAGGCCATTGACCTCTCGAACAACAGCATTTATGAGCGTGGATATCTCCTTGACCTTCGTTCTGAACTCTGGTTTTTCACCTAGAATGGTCCCGATCACTGGCCCTACTTGTGCCTTGCCGTCGTGTCTGACTGCATTCAACAGGGCGATTTTCCGAACGAGTTCCTTAAGCTCGGCGTCCTCCGTCAATCGTTCTGCACGCTCTTTCTAGACTTTTCTTTCGATAAGAAATGTGGCGAAGGCCTTTAGCTTTTCCTTTGCTTCAGAAGTAGGCAAAAGCCTCTCAACATCCTGCCAACTTTCCTTAACAAGTTTTCCCGCAAACTGCCTCACATACTCTAGCGAGCCGTATTTCCTCATGATTTCGATGGCTTCGTCTTTCAGCATCTGGTCCAATGTGTGCATGTTGAGGATCTCGACGAGTCTATCCCTGTCCTTGGCTTGGGCGACTCTTAGAGTGTGAATAACCATGAGCGTCCTCTTGCCCTCGCTGATGTCCGCTCCGCGTCCGCCTTTCTTCTCGGTGAACTCGGCACTTGTCAGGTCCAAGATGTCGTCCTGCATTTGGAAGGCCACGCCTATGCTCTCGGCGAAACGCCCAAGTTTTTCGACAAGTTCCTCGTTTGCCTCAGCCAAGACGGCTGCAAGCTTTGCTGTCATTCTCGCCAGTGTCCCCGTCTTGTAGGCGCACATCTGCAAATAGTCCTTCTCGTCTATATGGTCCGCGTTTGCTAGTCCTCTGTGCCACGCGATGTCCATCGCCTGTCCGATGCTAAGGTTAATCATCTCCTGCACGTAAATCTCGTAAACTCCTGAAAGGCTTTCAGCAGGCAGTTTTGCGCGATTTTCCATCAAGGGCAAAAGAGGTAAGTAGTACATGGCGTTTCCAGCGTTTATGGCAATGTCCAGCCCGTAGATTCTGTACGTGCAGGGTTTCCCTCTTCGCAGGTCAGATCCGTCCTCTATGTCATCCACCAATAGGGTTCCGTTGTGGATGACTTCGGGGATTATTGCGAAATCGACGAAGTGGTCTGAATTCTTGCCGAGTGCCTCGCAGATTAACAGAAACAGCGAAGGTCGCCATCGTTTTCCTCCTCGGTCAAGAAACTCCCAGATGGGTTCGGCAATTGCCTTGTTTATGGTTTCAAGGTTGACCGTGTAGTTGGGCGGGTTTATCTTGAAAAGGAGAGCATCTTTCGTGAACCTTCGCGGTATATATTTCTCTATAGCCTTGTCTATCAGTGGGGCTTTCTCGCTGAGAAACCTGTCAACATCCAACGTCTACTTCCTTCCTCTTCGCGCGTAGCTTTCCGTATTGAATCCTCTGATTCTGAGCCATTCTGCCGTCTTGCCTGTCACCACAAGAGGCGTGCGTCTCAAGTCCTGAATTGATTCTGCACCCACGAGGAACATCACGTTTCTTAGCTCCTCTATCAGAAGCGAGAGAGCGTTCACTGTTTCTTCTGTACCTCTGGTTGCTGTTCGGAGGACTGGCTGCGAGAGGCTGGTAAGGCTCGCTCCCAAGGCCAGAGATTTGGCTATATCTATTCCATTACGTATTCCGCCTGAGGCGATGACTGGTATGTTCACGTACTGGGAGACTTCAACGATGCTTGAGGCTGTGGGTATTCCCCAATCCCAGAAAACGTCGCCCAATCTGCGCTGCAGATCATCTTCTGGCTTGTCTGTTCGATAGTATTCGACAGCGGCCCAGCTAGTGCCGCCCACGCCGCTTATGTCTATCCCCTTCACGCCCGCATTCTCAAGCTTCGCCGCCTCTTCAGCAGCTATGCCCGCACCTGTTTCCTTGGCTATCACGGGCTTGTCCAAGCCTTGGGCAGTTTTTTCTATTCGCTCAAGCACGCCACGGAAGTTTGTTTGACCTTCTGGCTGCACTGCTTCTTGCAGCGAGTTCAGGTGAATCGCAATTGCGTCAGCATCGATCATTTTTACGGCTTTCTTCACTTCCTTCAGGTCGTATCCGTTGACAAGCTGTACTCCTCCCAAGTTTGCTATCAGAAAGGCATTTGGAGCTTTCTTTCTGGTTATGGCGAACGTAGGTTCAAGTTTCCTGTCTTCGATTGCTGCTCGTTGGCTGCCTACGCCCATGCCGAGGCCGAGCTTTTCCACGGCTTCTGCTATTGTCGCGTTGATCTCCGTGGCCTCTGGTGCACCGCCAGTAATGGCTCCCACAATTAGAGGCGCAGAGAACTTGTGGTTAAAAACTGTTGTAGACATGTTTATCTGGTTCTTGTCGACCTCTGGCAAAGCCTTGTGGACGAAGTGAATGTCTTCAAAACCGGTCGTAGCGTTTCTTGCTTGAACATTCTTATTCAAGGATATGCGCAGATGGTCTGATTTTCGTTTTTTAGTTTCTTTTGCCAACATCATTCCTTCTCTATCGTTGTGCCTCTCACTTTTTCTCCTTTAAGCGCCATGTAAATATTGTTTGGTTGGGTCGCGTTGATAATTGCTACCGGGATCTTTTGTTCAACGGCTGGTATCAGTTCAGTTATTTTGCCGAACATGCCGCCCGTGACATCGCAGGCTGTTGATTTGCCAAGTTTGCCCTGCAACCGTTTAAGTTCTTCCAGCGTCAAATGCTCAAGCAACCTTGAAGTCTTTTCAATCTTTGGGTCAGCGTCATGCAGTCCATCCACATCAACGCCCATTATGATCCGTTCAGCGTCGAAGCGAGTGGCCAGTGCTGCAACAAGCTGGTCACCCGACAGAATTGAGAAACCAATCTTCGAGTCGAGGACAGCGTCGCCGTACATCACAGGCGTCAAGCTCATCTCCAGCAGTTTTTCGATCGGTGTCTCGCCGAACGATTGGATTCTGCCCCTGTTCGTTATTATGGCTGATGATGGCGTTACGCTCACAGCCGGAACGGTGTGCCATATCAAGGCATCCATCAGCAGGCCGTTCAGGACAGTCATGAGGTGGTGGGTTTCAGCGAAACCGATCTTCTGTGAGTCGTCCCTCAGACCGTCTTTTATCTGGTATTGCTGTGCTCTTGGATGACCGAAGCTACCGCCGCCGTGGACAATCAGGAGTTTTTGTGTGTTTGCCTTCTGAATTTCTGTAGCTATGCGATCTATGGCGTCCGTTCTGGGTTTGAGGTCTTCGTTCTTGTCAGTGATGACTGAACCGCCGATCTTAAGAATGATAGGTCTAGCTTTGTTCAATTCTTACGCCTTCGTCTGTTTTTCTAGCTATGAAAGGTCTTCCACCGGCCATTTGAATCGCCTCCAACACTTGTTCAATTCTCTCGTTCTTCGCCAAAGCTATCATGCATCCTCCTCCGCCTGCACCCGTCAGCTTTGCGCCCAAAGCTCCAGCCTTTCTAGCCGCATTCACCAGCCACTCTAGAGATTCGTCTGAAACCCCAACTCCATAAAGCAGTGCGTGGTTGATGTTCATAAGGCTTCCAAGGGTTTCCAGATCATTTTCCTTAAAGGCGTCTATGGCTCTCAAGGCGATTTCGCGTGCTGAATGCATTATTGGGTCTATGACCTGTGGGAACCGTTCTCTTATGTCTCTCACTTTTTCAACCTGAACACGAGTGGATCTTTCCACGCCGGTCTCGCCTACCACAAGTGGGATCTCCGTCTTGACTTCCAAGGGTTTGAACCCTGTGTCCATCTGGAAAAGAAGCGTTCCGCCGAAAGTCGAGATGGCTGGGTCAACGCCGGACGGCGTGCCATGCACAAACTTCTCAGCTTCATACGTGATTTTGAAGATGTCTTCCTTTGACAACTTAACATTGAGTAGCGTTCCCACCGCGGCGGCCACAGATGACACTACGGCTGCTGATGAACCTAAACCTGCAGCAACGGGAATGGTTGAGCTGACCTCTATGTTCAGTCCTACTTGCTCTCCGCATCTTTCTAGAACTTTCTCTGCAGCCTGTTTAGCGGGTTCGAACTTGAGTTTTGCCTCTTTCAGGTCACCCTGTTCAATCTTGAAGTTGTCGTTCTCGATTAACACCGCGAGGTTCAAGTTCGTGGAGCTTATGTGGAGACGTTTGTCATCGCGGGTTTCTACCTTCGCGTAAGCCCTTTTGTCTATAGCAAGCACTATCGCTGGCTCACCGTAGACAACGAAGTGCTCCCCGAAAAGAATCACTTTCGCAGGAGCCGAAGCA
>CAYGYI010000049.1:0-10066 GCA_964354055.1 uncultured Candidatus Bathyarchaeia archaeon
TGCGTGTCCGTTGTGAACACCTCAGCCTCTGTGAAACCTGTGGAATGAAGTGCCGCCAGAATACGCTCACGCAATCCAGAAGCCATGTTATTGCCATCGATAACCACGTAAGCAGTTTTCTGTCCTCCAACCTTCACTACAAACGCCGTAATTCCTCCAGGTCCCATTCCATCAGTCAACGTGAACTCCTCGGGCGTAACGGTGGTGGTTCCCACGCTGAACGACAGGCGTTTGAGCTTGGCTGCTTTCTCTAAGCAGGCAGTGGCTACTGTTTCCAACGGTTTCAAGGCCTTCTGCATGTCTGACATACCGTCGATGCTATTGTGAGCGTTAACGACTGTCGAACATTCGAGACCGTGTTTTGCTGCCTCTTGTTGCACGAACATTCCTAGCTCTTTCGGGAAGTCCTCGGTGGTTTCAGGTGCAAGCGTGAAGGATATGAATACGGACTTGCCGAAAATCTGGCAGCATGCAGTGGCTGCGCCGTTGTTGACTGTGACGAATGGTGACGCCTTTGCCTCGGAAAATTCAGAATTGCCGGCTGCGATAATGCTGTCAACTACGCGTTGGTTCTGTTTTTGGGAAGCCAAGTCGAGTTCGTGACCAAACAGTCCGTGAGGAACGCAAACTACGCAGTTGAATTCTTTTTCCAAGGCCGTCTTAATCATGGACGGCAGGATACTGCTTCCTATGTTCTTGAATGGACCTGGGTGAACAGAGGGAACTACTATCATGGCCTTAGGCTTGGCAGAACCAAATCTCATCAACGAAACTTCAACATCTTGTTCTTCACCCAACTTCTCAAGAAGCTCCTCGAAAGGAGCATTCAGATCAACCACCCAATTCCACAAGAAGATTTTCAAGAGAGAAAACGACGGAATGCCTAACGTCTGTTTACCAACGCGATTTAGGAGAGACACGAAGAGCAGGCTTGAAAGCAGGGCCACAGTTGTTGAGAGAACGAGAAAGAGACCCATCTGCAAGGTGAGAGGATATACCGTTTCCCAGAGTAGCATAAAAGGGATTAGACAGAAAAAGGGTTGAAGAAAAACCGCTGGAAAGATACGTTTGTATCCCATGCGGGAAGTAGCGTTGAACACAACTGATCGCAGTATCAGTACCGCTGCGAAGCCCAAGAGGCATAGTCTAACCCACCATGCAAAGCCATACAATATTGCAACAACCATGCCTATGAAACTGGAGAGCAACCACAAAGCCATGCAAACAAGAGAAACTACTGCGGTCCTTCTGAAACTGAAAATGGGATCTCCTCTCAGCACAATCATGCTCACTATCCAGTCGAAGATAAAGTTCACAAGAAACAGCGATAGGCCGAGAAACAGACCTTTGTAAACACCTTCAGTTAAACGGAAAAGAGGCATTGTTGAAAGCAAGCTACCAACGAAACAGGTCACGGCCATGAATGCAGTCACTCGTTTATAGGATGGAAGCTTGAACAACGAAGAATAATGCTTCGCCGCATTATCCATGGAGTGGTTCAGCGAGTTTTCAGTCAAGGCGTTGTCCTCGCGAGCGAAACTTCTATGAAAGAATCTCAAGCATATTAAAGTGTTGTGAATCCACGAAAATTACCATAAGACTGTTGGCAACTCTCGGGAAACCGTCAGGTCGCAGACGTGGTGCAGGCGACATATAACTTAATAAGGGTGAGTGTTCAATCTCTAAAATGTTCGTTTCAAAGGTTTTGTGAAATTCATGCCAGAACAAGAGGTTCCTCCCACTATATTTCACATGCTTGAAAAGAACCTAGGCAAGCAGGTGCGCGTGATCTTGGATCCCGCCTATGGTTTCGAGGGAACGCTGGCGGCAATTACGAGCGAACCTGCGGGAATCTGGCTTTCCGACGCTGAGGCAATCATACTGCGAGCCACTATTGCTCAACCCATACCTTCAGTAGCCAGCAGAGAAGAAAGAAGCGAAATATTCGTGCACCTCAACTCAGTTCAAAGAATCGAAGTGCTACACCCGCCTACACGACGGTAGGCTATTTGGCTACTTGAAGAATATTTGCGCGAGAATGCACACGACTATTAGGCCTATTGATGCAGCAACGAGAAGCTCCGGCCTGATTTTAACGCCCTCAGTTTCTTCCTCGAAGAATCTAAGTAGCCCTGCACTGGCAGCAGGCATCGGCGCCGCTTTTTCCTTTTTCTTCTTCGTGCTCATCTAAAGTCTCCTATGCACGCTCAAGGTATAGGCTTGTAGCGGTTTCTCCATTATTAATGTTATGTTGCCCCGAAGAGTTTTTAATTCCAACAGAAGATACTCTCATACCGAAGGTGGCTGTGATGGTTACGTACCGAGACGAATATGATCACGTGTTTAGCCTGCTTGAGCAGCATCACAAGTGGTTCCAGGAAAGCATCCCTCTCATAGCAAGTGAAAACGTCCCAAGTCCGGCTGTGCGCGAGGCCATTGTGACTGATTTTGGAAACCGCTATGCAGAAGGCTGGCCTGGCGAACGCGTCTACGCAGGCTGCCGCTTCATAGATCAAGTTGAATTCAAGTGTATTGAGCTTATGAAGAAACTTTTCAATGCCGAGTTCGTTGATGTGAGACCGATTTCAGGAGTGGTGGCAAATCTTGCTGTCTACACGGCCTTCACGGAGCCCGGCGACACTTTGCTGGCCTTGTCTATTCCGTGCGGAGGCCACATCACATCAGGAAAGAAGGAACTCGGCGGAACAGCAGGCGCCGTCAAAGGCTTGACTGTCGAATACTTGCCCTTAGACTATAAGGAACTGAACATTGACGTAGACAAAGCCAAGACCAAGATGAAGGAGCTCGCTGCTAAAGGCAAGCCTCCGAAATTCGTCATGTTCGGCGCCAGCGTATTCCCATTCCCACATCCAGTAAAAGAACTAGTTGATACTGTTCACTCAGTCGGGGCAACTGCGGGATATGATGCGGCACATGTGGCAGGACTAATTGCAGGCGGACAGTTCCAAGACCCGCTAAGAGAAGGCGCAGATGTCGTAAGCCTCAGCACGCATAAAACGTTCTTCGGACCCCAGCATGGCAGCATCCTGTCATGGGAGAAAAACGCTGAGAAGCTCAAAAAAGCAACCTTCCCAGGAATGGTCAGCAACCACCATCTGCATTCAGTCGCAGGATTGGCCATCGCCTGCGCGGAAATGCTCGAATTCGGCAAAGAATACACCCGCCAAGTAGTGAAAAACGCGAAAGCCTTGGCTCAAGCGCTCTACGAGAGAGGCTTCAACGTTCTCGCAGAACACAAAGGCTTCACACAATCCCATGTCATCCTGATAGACATAACCAAGTATGGCGATGGAGGCACAATCGAGGAAACATTGGAGAAGGCAAACGTGATCATCAACAGAAACCTTTTGCCGTGGGACATCAAAGAGGGCAGACACTTCATGCACCCGGGCGGCATAAGGATGGGCGTGTCAGAAGTCACGAGGCTGGGAATGAAAGAGCCCGAGATGGCGGAAATAGCGGAATTCATCAAACGCATCATAATCAACAAAGAGCCTCTGGAAAAGGTAAGAGCAGATGTAGCAGAATTCAGGAAAATCTACCAGAAAGCGCAGTATTGCTTCGAAAACGCCACAGACGCCTACAAATACATAAGAATCCGCTGAGTAGCGCCAGGGCTCTCAGCTTGTAACATTATTCAGAGGAGAATTAGACCAATCTGCCCCAGTCCAGCTAAGGCAATGCAAGGAATGGAAGAAGGAGAGGTGGATGAGAATGTACATACGTGACTTTCAAGAAATGATGCGACGATTGTATTTCCATCGTGATTCAAAGCGAGGCGTGAATGGAACATACGATTGGCTTGTCGACGAAGTGAGAGAGTTAGGTGAGGCTTTGGACGGAAACGACAAGGAAGAGTTGGAGAAAGAGTTTGCTGATGTGATAGCGTGGCTAGCCTCTCTGGCGAATGTTGTGGACATCGACTTGGAGAAAGCTACCCTCAGCAAATATGACAACAAGTGTCCGAAATGCAGGCATTCGCCCTGCCAATGCACGTTCTAAGTTGAATTTACTAGGCGTTTCTGCCCTACGCCGGTCAACATCCAGACATGGGGCCTTGCACCCTTTCGCTCAATAATGCTCTCCCTCTGCAAAAGCTTCAGGTGATGCATCACCACACCGTAGTGCAGTCCAGATTCACCAGCTGCGGCTTTGGCGTCTTTGGAACCTTTCTCCAAAGTGGCAAGTATTTGGGTTCTGGCTTTGAGACCTTTCTTGACGTTCTTGATAGTCGACAGGTAGGCGTTTGGATGATAGGTTTCTCTGCACATGGCTGACCAAGAGAGTATTGTGTTGTTTGTATAGAAAAGTTTTCTTCAGGCGAAGTCTGTGAGGCTTACCTGTCTGGGCTTCTTGGTCTCAAACATGGCATCTATCTCCTCCCGCACAAGCTGAATTCTCTGAGCATAGTATTTTGGCATACCATACTTGCTGATCAAATGCTCTGCAGCATCAAGATACTTCTCTATGCCACCGCGGTAGACAGTGAGCGTAAGTTTGCCGCCGCATAGGGGGCACTTGCCACGTAGGGGTAGGCGGCGATAGCGTTTGTTGCACGACTTGCATCTGAAGCTTTGTGTGGAGAAGGCGCGCAAGTTGCCGGCTATGTCTCTCAGGAAATGCCTCGTCAGAACCTTCATGGCTACTCTCTTGGCGTCGACGGCCTCGATCTTCTCAGCCAACTCAAGCTGGCTGTTCAACTTGTCAACCATGGTCTTGAACAGCTTGTACGAGCTTTCCGCGTTTCCCATATTAACGTTTGACACGGGCGTCGTGAAGTTGAAGCCTTCGAACTGTCCTGCTGTACCAAGTCTGTAATCGATCAAATCTATGAGTGGGCTGACTTGGCGAGAATCTATTTTCTCCCATGTTCTCTCATAAAACTCAAGCGGGTACGCTCCAACCACGTCAAAGTAGTGAACCTGCCTTTGCACTTCTTTCGTGATGACGACTGGGATTAGGAGGATTGGCGCGTCCATTATACCGCCTATCTGTTCAGGCAAATATTCGCGAGAGAAGTTGACCAGCGTGTCCAATGCAAGCATCACGGTATCCTCGTCGCCGTCGCAGTCCCTACGTTTGGCTGAGTGCCACACTGGATGCGCATAGCAGAGGTTCAGGTTTGTGAAGCCGATAACGCGACCGAGTATTCCAGCGCATGTGTGAGGCGCTAGGCCCACGATCAGCTGACCTACCACGTCCTCCGTGCGTCTCATGCTATAATACGGTTGCAATCCGTAGGCTTTGGTCAGCAACTCGTCTATGAAAGCGCCCACTCGCAGGAAATAGTCTGCACACTTTGCAGGAATTATGATGTCCTGAAGCTTCAGTTCGCACACTTGGTTCGGATCAGCCAAGGGTGCTCCATCCATGGCACAAGTGTATCCCAGCTGATGCAGCGTCTCGATAGAGACGCCGATCTCGGCAGGCTTGAAGTGTGTCAGCGGAGCGTTCGTGGCGTCGAAGCGTATTGTGCCGTCCTTGTAGACGGACAGATCATGTTTGGCCCGCAGGATGCCTTTTTCAATCGGCTCAGGAGTCTTTGTCCTGTTCGTCAGTCCTTTGACGCCCTTGAGAACCTTTGGAACGGAGGTCTTCAAATGGCTACCGGCATTCTCAAGCGACTCTCTGAAGTTGATGACTTGCTTCTGATAGGTGACTGCGTGAGCCTTGCAGGTTGGACATTCGTCATCCTTCAGGCTCTTGCCACAACGCGGACAGTTTCTCTCTAGAACGGTTTCGCAGCCACATGATGGACACTTAACCTTGAAGGTGTAGGTTTTGCAGTTTGGGCATTTGCGCTTGACAACGTCAACGAAGGATGGTTCGCGTTTGGCTGCTTCAATTAGATCTCGGTGTGAGCCGCCTGCCAAGCCGACAGGAAAGAGGACATGTATTAGAGGTTTCATCTCGCGTCTCTTCGCCTTTTCAGGTCTTCCCATTCTTGCCCCCACAAACGTCGGCGTCTTTTCCTTAACTTGCACGCCGCACATCAGGCAAACCGCCTCTAAGGCAGATTTGGCAGCAGACGGATCAACTTGGCATGGGGCCCCGGTACCGAGAGAGAACGCGAAAGACTGCGCGGTCTCGCCTTCAATCGTGATTTTGCCCTCTACAACGCTGTGAGGCAGCAGTATTGTCTCCATGGCCTTCTTCACGCCAGCCTCGTTTTCCCCAACAATTCTTTGGATTGTTTCATTTTCAGATTGGATGCTGGAGCCAGTAAGCCACTGTTTCAGTTGCTTCACCTCTTCAACCGAAGCCAAGTTTGACCAAGGGAATATGAATGAGGGATGTAGAGGAACATGCAGGGCCAGTGACAATGCCACGGCCTCTTTGAAGCTAGGCTTTCCATCGAAAGGTCTGCCTAGAATCGTCTTCAACCGTTCAGCAGAAACTGTGGCGGCGTCCGCAACCTTGTCAAATTCTCCATTGAACCTCTCCGTTACGGCCTTTCGGAGGTCTTCAACCCACCACTCTTCAACATATCCGGACGGCGCAAGACTCTTACTATTATAGAGAAAGTCTCCGAAACTGATCAGAATGTCGCCGAGAAACAGAATCTTGCTTATTTGATCTTTCAACCCGTTGAAGTTGCTGGCTGAAACTCTTATCACCGAGCCATCTTTCAACTGAACGACTGGAGGCTCAAGCGAGTCCACTGGAACCACGACGCCGCCTTTTCCCGGCATCTCCAACCGTACTTGTGTTCCGCCTGCCAAGAAACCTTGCAGCACAAGCATGGTGGTTGGGTGAATTCCCACGGCTGCAAGTCCTGTGTTCCGCGACCGCCCGTATCTGAGGCGGAATCCTCCGCGTCTAGATGGAAACGAGAAAACAGGGCGACCCGCAATTACGTCATCCATAAAACCGCCTGATTTCTCCTCAGACTTCTTATGAAATTCCTTGAGCCAGTCCCAGCCCTGTATACCTAGCTTCTCAATGATGGCTAGAACCTTGGGGGCCCTGCCTACTATTCCGTCGTTGACGACTCGAAGGGCTCCGCCTCTGACTCGATTGGTTTCTATCCTCGGGAGATTTCGGAATGAGGAAACCTCGAATGGGTCAGATTCGGTGCCTGTAACCTCCACGGGAATCCATTGAAGCGCCTTACGCAGCTCCTCGTCTGGAATGTGATATTGAAAACGCGTCACAGACCGCTGGTACAGCCGGAGCTCTTCGATGAAGCGTGATATCTCTTCCTCGGTAGGCTTGTAGCAGTCGAGTCCGAGCAGGCGGCGCACGAAATCGCCTACAACCAGCGTGAGGGCCTGGTCTGTTCCGCCTGCAGACCGCATGGGACCCGCGAAGTATATGGCCAGATAGCGTGATCTGTCATTGTTTGTCTTGATAATCACTTTGGCCACGCCCTGTAGCGGCGCCGCCGTCAAGCCTTCCGTCAGAATCGCCAATGCAGTGCGGATAGACTGCTCGGCTGCAGCCTCAGGCTCCATGTGACCGAATTTGCCGTAAACGATTTGTTCAGCTATCTTGAACGCCAGTTCCTCTCGGGGGAGCTTTGAGCTCAGTTCTCTTATGCTTTCAGCAACGCCTTTCGGTCCTACGAGACCTTCAACGAGATCAGCCAGATCTTTCGCGATTTTGCATTCCGTCTTCAGAGACGGGTCAAGACCTTGCTCTCGTGCCTTGTCGCTGATCACGTACAGCTGACTGAGCCTGTCCTCCAAGTCCTGCACGTAACGCTGATAGCCCTCGCTCATCTGACCATTCAAGATGAAACTCTCCTCCGCTACACTTGTGCGAGACCGCTTATTTCTGTTCTCTGACACAAACAAGGCAAAAACGTTGCTGATACTGAACCTTGGATGCTCATGGGATCTACAGGAAAAGTGCGCCTGTCAGCTTCACCTACACATTATCGCGTTTGCTTATGCTCTAAAGCGTCTTATTCCCTCAACTATCTCGGAGACCTTCTGTCTAACGCCTGCGCGTTCCATGATGTTGCCTGTGACGATTATGTCTGCGCCCGCGGATGATGCTGCCAAAGCCTGTTCGCGTGTTCTTATGCCGCCACCCACGATGAGAGGTACATCGATGTAACGCTTGACGGTGCGGACCATCTCTGGGGGCACAGGCTTTTTGGCGCCTGATCCGCCCTCCAAGTATATGAAGCGCATGCCCAGATACTGTCCTGCCAAGGCATGTGCCACAGCAAGTTCAGACTTCTCATGTGGAACAGGGATTGCTTTGCCTACGACGCCTGCGGTGCCTCCTTCGCCAACGATAATGTAGCCCATAGCGAGAGGCTCAAGCCGGTACTTCTTCACAAGAGGCGCGCCTAGCACTTGGGCACCCATGAGAAAGTACGGGTCAACCGAGTTCAGCAGGGACATAAACCAGATGGCGTCGGCGTACCGTGTTATGCCGGATACGTTGTTCGGGAAGAGTATGACTGGAAGCTTGACGGTGCGTTTGACGGCTTTTACGACGCTGTCTAGGTGTGTTTGAGAGATGAATGTTGAGCCGCCTATCATTATGGCTGAGGTTTCGCTTGCTTTGGCTTTGCTGGCGATGCTTGAGGCCTGCGGAGGCGTCACTTCCTCAGGGTCAATAAGAGTCATGTGAATGGTTTTCTCAGCTTCAATCTTGTCAAGCAAATACTGTTCAATAGGACCAATCATAGCAACCAAGTCTTTCTATGCCCTGTTAACAGTTGTGACCGAAGACCTGCGAACGCCACCGTAAAGCTTGTCGGTGAACATGCAGTATACGTCAATTTCGCCTTGTGCGGGCTTTACTGGAAACTCGTCCTTGAGTCCACAGCTACCACATCCAACTAAGGCCCGGCCTTGGTCACGCAGAATCTCAACTCTGACTGTTTCCTTTCCACACTTGGGACAAGAGAAGAGCTTAGGCAAATGCTTCTTAGGAATACGAACAACTTTTCTTCTTCTTCGCCCCAATACACGATCCTTCTATATCGTCAAAGTCACGGCGAACCAGTATTTTATGTTTGCCCTTAAATAGTTGCTTCCAATCATAGAAAACCAAGGGTGTGACCTCTTGAAACTATCGTCAGCGGTCCTGCACCTAGACTATGAAGAAGTAGCAACGAAGATACAGCGATTCATCAGAGATTATGTTGACAAGGCAAAGACCAAAGGAATCATGGTTTCGCTTTCAGGCGGACTTGACAGCTGCACCACAGCCGCCTTATCAGCACTGGCCATAGGCGGAAGCCGCGTCCTAGGCCTCATGCTACCCGAAAAAGAAGCACAAGGCATCAAAGACCTTGAACACTCGAAGCTTGTGGCCAAGAAGTTCGGATTCAAAACTGAGAAAGTTGACATCACGCCGACTTTGGATGCCTTCTATAGGTCAATTCCGATCTTTGATCCTTCAGAAAAAGTATGTAAGGGCAACGTGAAAGCACGAACACGTATGATCTACGTTTACTATTATGCGAACCGCCTGAACAGACTTGTCTGCGGAAGCTCAGACAAGTCAGAGACGATGATGGGTTACTTCACGAAATGGGGAGATGTCGCAGCCGACATTTCTCCCATAATGGACCTATATAAGACACAGGTCAGAGAGCTTGCACATCACGTTGGCGTCCCAAAACCGATAATTACCAAACCTTCCTCGCCCGCGCTCTGGTCAGGGCAAACCGCAGAAAACGAACTAGGCATAAAGTACGAACAATTGGACCTCATTCTCTATGGACTGGAGCATTTCATGACACCAAAAGAGATCGCGGCGCAGTTGAATGTGAAAACCGAACTGGCCAAGAAGGTCAAGCGTCGCTGGCTTTCCATGGAGCACAAGAGACGTATGTTGTTGACGGCAAAACTTGAATACCGCACCGTGGGAACAGACTTCAGGCTAGCCCGCAGTTACTAACGTATATGGCTGGTGAATGTATGAAGAAATCGTTCAAATTGGCTTTGGCTCAAATAAACTGCGCGCAAGCAGACAAAGCGCAAAACCTTAAGAAAATCGAGAAAAACGTGGCAGAGGCCACGAAGCAAGACGCAGAACTCGTTATCTTTCCAGAACTTTCAGTGACAGGATACGTAGTTAG
>CAYGYI010000050.1:0-10023 GCA_964354055.1 uncultured Candidatus Bathyarchaeia archaeon
TTGAGGCGGATTCAAAACAACGGCAAAGGAAAAGACTGTCACCAAACAGAAGGACTATTGGTCTGCTCAGCCTGCAGATATCTACAAGGCTCTCGAGACCGGAGAACAGGGACTGGCTGAGCAGGAAGCCCAACGCCGCCTGAAGATTCATGGCCACAACGAACTGCCCACACACGTTTTCAGCACTCTACAAGTGCTTCTCAGACAGTTCAAGAACCCAATATTCGCCATTCTCATCGCTTGCGCCGTCGTGGCAGGCGTTTTCTCAGAACTCAAGCAGGCAGTAATAATATTCTCCATGATTTTTCTCAGCGTCATCCTCGGCTTCTACAATGAGTACAAAGCAGAGAAGATAGTCGAGAACCTGAGACATAACGTGTCAATCAAGGCCGTCGTAACCAGAGATGGCAAGACCTTGCAGATCGACTCCAGATTGCTGGTTCCAGGAGATCTCGTCACGATTTACGTCGGAGACATCACGCCAGCGGACATGAGAATAGTAAGATCGAAGGATCTTCAGGCTGACGAGGCCACGTTCACAGGCGAATCTTTTCCAGTTGAAAAAACTTCAGCTCGCCTTGACCTTCAAGTCCCTATTCCCCAACAGTTGACAAATTACCTATTCATGGGCACCGTGGTCGTGCACGGAAGCGGCCAAGGCATAGTCGTATCGACAGGAAAGAACACGGAACTAGGATCGATATCTAAAAGCCTCGTTCGCTCTCATCCTGAGACTGAGTTCCAGAAGGGCGTAAGAAAATACGGAAACATGCTTATCATGCTTACTCTTGCCCTTACCATCGGGATATTTTCGGTGAATTTCGCAATTGGGCATTTCTGGCTTGATTCTCTGCTGTTTTCCTTAGCCGTGGCGGTCGGGCTTGTGCCTGAGTTGATGCCTGCGATAGTGACGATAAGTCTTGCTCAAGGCGCGGGCAGAATGGCCAAAGTCAAAGTTATCGTCAAACGGCTAGTCTCAATCGAAGACTTTGGAAACATGGATGTTCTCTGCACCGATAAAACAGGAACACTCACCGAAGGCAAGATCATCCTGAACGACTGCAGACCCCTAGGCGAGGAAGAAGACCCCAGAGTGCTATCCTACTCGTTGCTTTGCAACTCTGCCGCCGTTGGACACGAGATAGTTGGAAACCCTATGGATGCAGCCATCTGGGGATACACCATCAAAAATGGCGCACAAGAAACTGTAAAATCGTACACGAAGATCGACGAGATTCCATTTGACTACCAACGCAGAGTCATGTCCGTGGTGGTCAAGAAAAATGGAGAGCACCTCTTTATCAGCAAAGGTGCCCCCGAATCGGTTTTCGCCAGATGCGTCTCAGCTGAGATCAGTGGAAAGATTCAGCCGATGGATGCTGTCTTGAAGACGATTAGCGCCAAGTTTTCTAGCCTCTCAGAGCTCGGCTATCGCCTTCTTGCAGTAGCATCAAAACCCGTTGAGCCTAAGACTGCCTACTCCGTTGAAGATGAAGCAAACCTGACTCTCCTAGGCTTCCTCATTTTCACTGATCCTCCCAAGAATGACGCACACGAGGCAGTCAATAGGCTCAGGTCAATGGGCGTAGACGTGAAGATTCTTACAGGCGATAACGAGCTTGTGGCGAAGACGATCTGCGACGAACTCAAGGTAACTGTGAAAAGAGTAGTCTGCGGTCCTGACCTTACGCAGATGAGTTGGACCGAAATCAAGACGATTGTGGAGGAGGCCACGATTTTCGCGCGGATCACGCCTGAACAGAAGCTTGACATCATCAAAGCCCTCAAGGCAAATGGCCACGTAGTGGGTTTCATGGGGGACGGTGTGAACGATGCGCCAGCACTTTACGAGGCTGATGTGGGTCTGTCCGTGGACACTGCAGTGGATGTGGCGAAGGAAGCTGCGGACATCGTGTTGTTGGAGAAGGACCTCCTTGTGCTTGCCGACGGCATAACCGAAGGTCGCAAGATCTTTGGCAACACGATAAAATACATTTTGATGGGAACCAGCTCCAACTTCGGCAACATGTTCAGCGCCGCCGCAGCCTCTATATTTCTTCCGTTCCTTCCGATGTTGCCCATGCAGATATTATTCATGAATCTGCTCTACGACATTGCCAACATGACCTTGCCCATGGACAACGTAGACGAGGAGTACATCAAGTATCCCAAACGGTGGGACATAGGCTTCGTGAGAAAGTACACGCTCTTCTTCGGCCCGTTCAGTTCGCTTTACGACTTCCTCACGTATGGCATAATGCTGTTCATCTTCGGGGCCACGACGCCTGCGATGCAGGCTCTGTTTCAGAGCGGCTGGTTCGTGGAGTCGTTCTGGACTGAGGTGCTGGTCATGTTCGTCATCAGGACGAGGCGGATTCCGTTCTTCACAAGCCGGCCTGGGAAGTGGCTCACCGTGCTGACGCTGTCCTGTGTGGCTATTGGCACAATTCTGCCATTCACGGTGTTTGGCAGTCTCCTAGGGTTCACGCCGTTGCCTCCTGAGTACTGGGTGCTCTTGGTGCTTATGGTAGCTACATATTTGTTCTTGGTAGATGCGGGCAAAGTCTTCTTCTACAGAATATGCCGCATAAAGGGGAGTGAATAATCATGGAGCTTGATCTGTTTGCATGGTGGGCCATAAGCATCAGCGGCGGAAGCATATTCCTTACCCTAGTAAGCATCTATCTATATGTTGAGAGCAAAACGACACGACGGAAAAGAGAAAAGCCAAGATCAAAGGTAGTCAACCTCGTTGAAGATTTCGCGTTCATATGGGTATTGCTTGGTCTGCTTGTCTTCTACATAATTTCCGTCAACGTAGGCTCTGCTGCTATTTTCGCGGTTGGCAACATTTGTGTCGAGATTCTCTTAGTGCTCTATTTGATAAGACACAGAATGACAAAAACCAATAAGAACGGACAAGCCTGACAGCTCGTTAAAGAGAACCTGCATATGACCTTTTTGTCCACCACATCTGACTGCAGAATGCTCAAGATCTTCCATTTCCTCCTGTTCTGTTTTCCTCACTTGATTGCAGGTGCATTCTTTAACTTCCGGGCAAACCGTATAAGCAGGCATTGTCTATTGTTTCTTACAGGGAAGGATTTGAACAGGAAAGCCAGATTTTGGGTTGGCCTGTTATTCGTTGTCTTCATATTCTCTCTACCATTGTATGCTTTCGTTATGACCAGGGCATACGTGCAACTAGCCTTGACTCTTGTATGCTTCGCCCTGTCAGTATACTTGGTGCACAAGCACACGATCAGGAACATCAAGCCTCGCTATCCACTTGTGTCTCCTGAAGGGCATCCGGATGTCTATACGGGACGTATGCCCAGACCACTCTACGAGGATATGCGACGGTATCCGTGGTTCTTTAGGAAAAAACGCAACAAGAAGCTCGAAGAAAAGAAGCTTAAGAAGAAACACTAGCTTGTGCTTCGTCCAAAGAGAAAAAGGAAGGGAGGGTCTTATTGGCTTTTTTCTTTGATTGTGGCGAATACCACTCTTGCTGCATTTATAAGCGACTGTTGGTGCTGCAAAGACTATTGTGTAGTTGAGCATCGTGGTCGCCCAGCGGTAGAGTAGCCTGTGAATTGTGCTTGATAGTTCCAGAAATTTGCACGTGCTTTCGCTCTTCGCCTCGAAACATGTCAAATGTCCGGAAAGCCTTTTTTACTGGGCTATTTCTGTCTACTCGAATAGAGGTAGGCTAACCTTGGTTGCCACGGTAAAAATTGTTGACTTGACTAAGGATTTTGGCAGCATAAAAGCTCTGGATCGCTTGAG
This sequence comes from uncultured Candidatus Bathyarchaeia archaeon, assembly GCA_964354055.1. Taxonomy (GTDB): domain Archaea; phylum Thermoproteota; class Bathyarchaeia; order Bathyarchaeales; family Bathycorpusculaceae; genus DATKKK01. Next base: position 3,790 of record CAYGYI010000050.1, read on the forward strand.
CCTTAGCGTCGAAGCTGGCCAGGCTTTTGGGCTTATAGGACCCAACGGCGCAGGCAAGACCACGACGCTGCGCATCATCTCAACGCTGATTCTGCCGACCTCTGGGACTGTGTCGGTGACCGGCTTAGACGTGGTTCGTCAGGCTGATGAAGTGCGTAGAATAATCACCTATCTTCCTGAGGAGGCAGGCGTCTACCGTAACCTTTCAGGTTGGGAGTACCTTGAGTTCATGGCCAAGTTCCGTACAGAGAATCGAGATGAAACGCACCGAGTTGTGAATGAGGCGGCGGAGATATGTGGCCTCGGCGATAGGCTGAAGGACAAGGCCAAAACCTACAGCAAAGGAATGAAACGGAGGCTGCTCGTAGCCAGAGCCTTGATGACTAAGCCGAAGCTTGCCATATTGGATGAACCTACAAGCAGCTTGGATGTTATGCACTCTTATCATGTAAGGGAAATAATCAAACGTTACGTCAAGGAGCACGGTGTGACCATGCTGCTCTCAAGCCACAATATGCTTGAGGTTGAGCACATCTGCGACAAAGTGGCTCTGGTTAACAAGGGCAAGATCGTAGCTGAAGGCGAACCACAGGAACTCAAGCGTAAGTATGAAGGCGAGAATTTGGAAGATGTGTTCGCGAAGGTGGTTGGCTTTGCTTAAGGGATTCGGAAATATACTCGTAAAAGAGCTCAAAGAGCTCATCAGAGATCCCAAAGTGCTGCTGGGTATGATAATTGTTCCGCTCATAATGTTTCCGGTCTTGGGGGCAGTGATGAGTTTCTCGATGGAATCAGCCACAGAACAGGCCCGGAAAGCCACCATTGTAGTTATTGACAATGACAGGGGAAACTACTCAGCGTTTTTCATTCGCAACCTCAACGCAACTGTCAGGGTTCTAATAGTGAACGAAACTGATCCCGGCAAAGCAGTATCCGATGGGCTTCTATCAAAGTATAACACGACGCAGTTAATCATGATTCCTGAAGGCTTCAGTGTAAATGTGACTCAGCACTTTTCCGTCAACGCTAGCATAAGAACTTATGTGAAGGTTTATAGCGTCTTTTCGGGCGGTGGTCTGCTGGAGGGAATCGGCTCCTCGCTAGTTGGAGGCTCGGTATCCAGCTTCAATAGGCTCTTCGCACCGGACATAGTGACCGCTAGGCCGTCCACGGTTATCAAGGGACACATAGAAGAGAACATCGATCCTAACACGCTTTCTACGCTGATGCTTTCGCAGGCCATAGCCATGCCTATAACCATTATGATATTGCTAACGTATTCGATGCAGATAGCCGCCACGTCAGTGGCCATGGAAAAGGAGGAGAAGACATTGGAGACATTGCTGTCGTTGCCGCTGGATAGATTTGCGATTTTGATGGGTAAGCTGTCAGGGTCAATCGTGGTGGCAGGACTCGGCGCCGTGGCCTACATGATTGGCTTCAACTACTACATGGGATCGTTTACCTCAGCCATTCCGATGGGTTCTGGCGTTGACTTGGTTTCGTTGGGGCTTGCGCCCTCACCATTCGGGTACTTGCTGCTAGGAGTCTCGCTGTTCGTGACTCTGCTGTCCGCGCTGGCGTTGGCAGTGATTCTGTCCGCGTTTGCGGATGATGTGCGTGGCGCCCAGTCACTTGTGGGCTACATTTACCCGTTTCTGTTCGTCCCCTCAATATTGTTGATGTATGTTGATGTCAATGCTCTGCCGCTGGCGTTGAAGATTGCCATCTACGCGATTCCCTACAGTCATCCGATCATAGCCTCCAAAGCCGTCACCATGGGCGACTACTGGACTGCCGGGCTGGGCATAATCTATGTGGCAGCATTCACTCTAGTCATAATGTACGTAGCCTCAAGGCTTTTCGCCACCGAGAAAATCCTTACCATGAAGCTCAGATTCAGAGGACTGCGGAAACGCGAGAAAACGCCTGCCGAAGAACCGTAAGATCTTCGATTGACGAGAGAGCATGCCAGGTGCCTGAGAAATGGGAATAGAACAAATCGAAGCATATATTGTCTCCCTGCGCTATGCGGAACCTTTCACGATAGCCGCTGGAACAAGCTGTGAAACCACCAACGTTGTTGTGAGGATACTCACAGATTACGAGGCAGTCGGCTGGGGTGAATCCTCGCCGTCAAAGAGGGTGACAGGCGAAACTGCCGAAACCGTCCTCCAAGCCCTGGACATAATGGCGCCAAAACTCGTACGCAAATGTCCTCTTCGGATTGAGAATGACGTGGAAATCATGGATTCTGCAGTACCACAGAACCCTGCTGCGAAGGCCGCCATCGACATGGCTTTGCACGACATTCTCGGACAAACCGCACACAAACCATTATTCAGACTCATCGGAGGCTACCGCACCGAAGTCCTCACCGACATAACACTTGGCATTAAGCCTCCTGAACAGATGGCGCAAGACGCTCAAAAAGCCGTCAGAAACGGTTTCAAAGCCTTGAAAGTTAAGGTCGGAATCGATCCTGCCAAGGATATTGAACGAGTTAGACTTGTGCGCGAAGCAGTCGGAGGCGAAACGCAGCTGAGAGTTGATGCCAATCAGGGCTGGACGCCTGAGCAGGCTATCAAAACCTTGAGCAGAATGGATGAATATGATGTACAGTTTGCGGAGCAGCCTGTTCCTGCAAACGACATCAAAGGCCTGAAAAATGTGAGGAAAAACTCGCCGATACCGATTATGGCAGATGAAAGCGTGCACTCGCCTGAAGACGCTCTCCGCTTGATCGAGGCTGACGCAGTTGATCTCATAAACATTAAGCTCATGAAGTGTGGAGGAATACTCAAAGCTAGAAAGATCGCGGCAATCGCCGAAGCCGCAGGTAAATCCTGCATGATTGGCTGCATGGGTGAATCAGAAATAGGCATATCCGCAGCTGCTCACTTGGCAGCTGCAGTCAAAAACATCCAATACGCAGACCTAGACTCAGACCTCCTACTGAAGGATAAACTCGTCAGAAAAGGCGGAGCCCAAGTCAGGGATTCGATGCGAACCTTTGCCCGGGCATCTGGGCTAGGCATAGAAGAAGTGGATCAAAGTCTTCTAGGAGAACCTAGAAGAGTCTACAAGTAGCCACTGTTCTTCTTCTGGTGTGAAGAGCATTTCGAAAGAACGATTGCGCTTGTCATGAGAGAAAAATCTTTAGGATGAGGCGCACGTTATCTAGCCTTTACAGGTGAGAGTTATGGTTTCTCTGAGAGGGCTGGCGCCTTCGCTGACCAGGATCACTGTGGCCGGAGCCGTAGGCGCTGCACTGCACATAGGCCAAGGCGACCCCGATTTAGTGGATGCGAAGGCTGTAGAGTTTTCAAGAGCCGTACTGGCCCAGACAGACGTTGAAGGCGAAGTCATCGTCTGCGAAGGCCCAAAGGATAATGCACCTGCGTTCGCGCGCAAGGAGAAAGTAGGCACTGGCAAAGGCCCCAAAGTTGAGTTCGTCGTAGATCCTGTGGACGGTACAACGGCTACGTCGAAGGGCAGGAAAGACGCCATATCCGCTCTGGCCTGCGCACCAGCAGGCTGCTTCCAAGTGCTGCCGGACGACGGCTACTACTTCAAAGTGGCCACTGACCACCATTCTATGGGCAAGATTTCGCTGAAAATGTCTGTTGAGGGTATCGTGCGCACCGTGGCACGCAGCAAGGGTCTGCCTCTTGAGAACTTCACCGTTATTATGCTTGAGCGCGAACGACATGACGACATCCTTAAAACTCTGCGCGGCCTCGGCGTGAGAATCATTCTTATCCCTGACGGCGACATCGCCGCCGCCGTGGCCACATGTATACCTGACTCGGGCGTAGATCTTCTCATAGGCGCCGGAGCTGGACCCGAGGCAACGATAGCCGCCACCGCTGTCAAATGCCTAGGCGGCACCATGCTTGTGAACGTCTGGAAAGACAAAAAAGATGACCCGAAAAGACTCGATAGACTTGTCGCAGAAGGAGTTGACGTGGACAAGACTTACAGCCAAGATGAGCTCGCAAAAGGCAACGAACTCGTGTTCGCAGCCTCAGGCGTCACCAAAGGCGAACTCCTCGACGGTGTCCGCTTCATCCCAGACGGCGCCAAAGTAAACTCGATCTGTATGAGACTCCCCAGCGGAACTGTGGAGAAGTCAGAAACCACACTGCACTTTAAAGGCCACCCAGTCTACAAACGATTCCTACCATAACCTTGAGGCCGAGCAACCGTGCGATCTGCAGACGAAAAACAAACGCCGCCGAAGACAACCGCGCTGCCATGCGGATGCAGATACGAAGACAACGGATTCCTGCTTGTGCGCGTTCACGAATGTGAACACCACCGCAAAAAACGCACACAAAAACGACCTTACAAACCGAAAGCAGAATGCGTAAGACCATAATCAGCTATTTCTTGACGCTTTGGTGGGGCTTTCCGTCCTCACCCAAACGGTCTCAAATCTCGTACGCCATTTCATATCTTGAATGAGTTGAACCAGAAACAAACGGCAACCATCTCCCGCAGTCCAGTTTTTTCTCTCTGCATGCTGCACTCTTTGTATTGAGCTTACCACTCCTTGCTATGTTATTCTGAGTTGTTCCATTTCTTCTTTGCTGGGAATCCTTGTTGTCAACGACTTCTCAAAGTTTCCTTTGCCAAACTTCACTAGTGGGCTGTCTTGTTTTGCGTCTGAGTAGAAAGCAGTCAACATAGCAGTTCTTTCAATAGCGCGTCTAGTTTTGGATCCTTGGAGCAAAGCTATTGGGCTTCCGCAGTCACAAACTTCAAAACAATAGTCATTCGGCATTTTCATTTGGAGGAGAAGCTTATTCTCCGTTTCATTCCTGCCAACTATGATTTTGTTTTTTTCATATCTGAAATGTCGTCCGATCTTCAGCAACTGCACATCTTTCAATGAGACTTTTGTTTTATGTTCAAACAAGTCTTTCAGTTTGTTGGCGAACTCCCTATACGTCAGCAGGCAACCTCCTGCTGGGCACGAAAAGTCGTTCACGTTCAATTCTTCAGCAAGTCTGATCTGCTTCTTTCTCGACCTGCCCTCAATATCCAGTAACTTTTCTCTGTTTACCAAGTTCCTCTCTTCTGCTTCAGTTTTCGGCAACAGTTTTGCAGAAAGAGGCCTTAGGAGTTTTCCTTTCAGACCAGCTTCTTCCTCTATAAGGCCTAAAGTCTGTCTACGTTGAGACATTGGCCTTTGCCCTACCACTTCGCCAGTAAAAATGAATGAGGCGCCTGTTTCCTTTGCATATCTCTTGGCTTTCTTTAGCATGAAAATCCTGCAATCAATACAAGGATTCATGTTTCTTCCATAACCAAACCGTGGTCTCCTCACAATCGCTAAATATTCCTCACCAACACTGATCGTTTTTAACGGTACGCCGAGACTTTTTGCTACTTCCAGCGCTCCGCAACCGCCTTTTCTACAGAGACAGAATGGGCTCGAAAAATTCACTGCTTCAACATTTATGCCTTGATCCAGAATGAGTTTCACAGCTAATGTGCTATCCAGACCGCCAGATAAGAGTGCCAATGCTTTTGTTCTTTTCTTTTGATTCTGCATGGCTTTCTAACCTTCATTATCATTGTACTTATTGTGACAAGAACTCTCGCGAGCTTTTCACTCTTTTCCCCTTTGCTCTTGTGGTTTGAATGCATTTTTCCACAGTTCATTAATCTTCTTTATGTCTTCGTAAGCCCAAAACGCAAGTAAGGCACCACAAAACTCGACCAAGACGCTGAATAAAAGAAGCGTTTTCTCCCATTCTGGCACGAGTTGCCAGCTAGTTGCCATCATGATGCTAATCAAACCAGACAGTTCTATTAAGAAGGAAGCCGCAAAATCACAGCCACCCATCCTTACTTTCACGTTCATTGCGAGCCCTCTCATTTCGGATAGGAATTTCAGCAGAATGATTCTTCTCAGTCTTTATAAATAGTATAAGCAAATCGTTCTAAGAAAAACTGGACAACGGTAGGAATTGGGCCTCGCTTATTTGAAATAATTTCCTCCGCATAAAGGATGCTTGCCAGAGGCTAATCAAGACTCTCATGTTCAAAAAATCTCTAGAACTGCGCCCAAGCTCAACTCAAATATTCCAACGCAAGTTTGTTCCTTAGAGAAAGGTTTGCTGCCACAGAACCTGAAAATAGGGCAAAAACCCAATGCTTAAGATACTTCAGGTTTCTACTGCGCTTATGTCCGAATGGGTTCGAGTTCTGTGGTGGGGCTGCCCG